>NZ_JAFYUW010000082.1:0-9734 GCF_017549435.1 Brochothrix sp. | reverse complement strand
TATAAGTTAAATCAAATGTTTTGTTGCGTGGAACAAAAACAACTTGTTCCGCCATTTCGATTCCAAAGTCCATTGTTCGAGAAAGCAAATGTTTATTATCTTTTGATGTTAATGTAAAACTACTGCAACCTATCATTCAAATCATCCCTTTTCTTGTTATTTTGTAAAGAGTTAAAAACTTTGTGTGTGTGTGCTTTAATTATAATCTTAAATCACTAATATTAAAAGCGTTGAGTTAGAAAAGATGTGTCTTATTTACTAATTTTTGCGTTTTTAAATAATAATTTAATGACTAATCACTAATGACTAACGACTAATGACTGCCTGTGATAAAAGAATAACTGTATTTCGGGAAAAAGTATCCGTTCAATTCAGAATAATTTCCACCTTATTTAACAAAAGAACCAAAACGACCCAATCATTGGAAAATAATTTGCTTGTGAGGTGTTAACTAACGACAGACTGAATACGCTATCATTTTATTGTTCTAAAAGCAGAGTTAAAATAAAAAATAGACAATAAACAGCGGTTTTATAAGCTTTTTAATATCTATCTCTAGTGATTTGCGCTGAAATGGTTTATAATAATTCTTGTATGCTTAGTTACATTGCAATTTAGCTGTTTCACGTTTTTAATAACTCAAAAAGTTAGCAAAAAGTGAAGCAGTGTGTAATGGGTATTATTAATATATTTTGAGGGGATGTTTTTAAATGTTTGATAAAGTTGATCAACTCGCAGTGAATTCAATCAGAACTCTTTCAATGGATGCTATTCAAAAGGCCAATTCAGGACATCCAGGTTTGCCGTTAGGTGCAGCACCAATGGCTTACACACTATGGTCACGTTTCTTAAACGTTAACCCAAGCAATACAACATGGTCAAACCGTGATCGTTTTGTGCTTTCAGCAGGACACGGTTCAATGTTGTTATACAGCTTGTTACATTTATCAGGTTTCAAATTAAGTATTGAAGACCTTAAAAACTTCCGTCAATGGGATAGTTTAACTCCAGGACACCCTGAATTTGGACATACTGATGGCGTAGAAGCAACAACTGGTCCACTTGGACAAGGTATCGGTATGGCTGTTGGTTTTGCAATGGCAGAACGTCATTTAGCTGGGATGTATAACAAAGATAAATTCAACGTTGTTGACCATTATACATACGCTTTATGTGGTGATGGCGATTTAATGGAAGGTGTTTCAGCAGAAGCGGTTTCGATGGCTGGTCATGAGCAATTAGATAAATTAATTGTCCTTTATGATTCTAATGATATTTCATTAGACGGTGATTTAGATCGTTCATTCTCTGAGAGCGTTCAAAAACGTTTTGATTCTTATAACTGGCAACATTTATTAGTTAAAGATGGTAATGATTTAGCTGAAATTGAAGCGGCAATTGCAGCAGCAAAAGCTAATACTACTCAGCCAACAATTATCGAAATTAAAACAGTCATTGGTTTTGGTTCTCCAAAACAAGGTACAAGTGCTGTCCATGGCGCGCCTCTTGGTTCAGAAGGTATTTCTGAAACAAAAGCAGCTTATGGTTGGGATTTACCAGACTTTACAGTGCCTGAAGAAGTATATGCTCGCTATCAAGCAAACGTTGCTGATCGTGGTGCAAAAGCTGAAGCTGAATGGAATGCATTATTTGCTTCTTACAAAGCTGAATACCCAGAATTAGCTCAACAATTTGTTGATTCTTTTGAAGGTAAATTGCCTGCAGGTTGGGATGCTGATCTTCCATCATTTGATGAAGGCTCTTCAACAGCTTCTCGTGCATCAAGCGGTGAAGTAATCAATGCAATCGCAGATAAAGTTCCATTCTTCTTCGGTGGTTCTGCCGATTTAGCTGGATCAAATAATACGACTATTAAATCAGATGGTCAATTTACAGTTGATGCTCCAGAACAACGTAATATCTGGTTTGGTGTACGTGAATTCGCAATGGCTACTGCGTTAAACGGTATGTCACTACATGGTGGTTTACGCGTTTACGGTGGTACGTTCTTCGTATTCTCAGATTACCTTAAAGCAGCAGCTCGTTTAGCTGCAATTCAACACCAACCTGTAACTTACGTGCTAACACATGATTCAGTTGCTGTAGGTGAAGATGGCCCAACACATGAGCCAGTAGAACAACTTGCAAGCTTACGTTCTATTCCGAACATGGTTGTTATTCGTCCAGCGGATGGTAACGAAGTAAAAGCGGCATGGACTATTGCGTTGGAATCACAAGATCATCCAACAGCATTGGTATTGTCTCGTCAAAACTTACCAGTGGTTGCAGGTTCAGCAAGCAAAGCAGCAGACGGCGTTCGTAAAGGTGGTTATGTAATCTCACCATCTACTAAAGATGTTGCTGATGCTATCTTAATTGCTACTGGTTCAGAAGTTAACTTAGCTGTACAAGCACAAGCTGCGTTGGCTGCTAAAGGTACTGATGTTTCTGTTGTCAGCATTCCATCGTTTAACTTGTTTGATAAACAATCAGCTGAATATAAAGAGTCTGTTTTACCAAACGCTGTTCGTAAACGTGTGGGTATTGAAATGGGTAGCTCATTCGGTTGGGGTAAATATGTTGGTTTAGATGGTACTGTTATCGCAATTGATACTTTCGGTGCTTCTGCTCCAGGAGAAAAAATCATCGAGGAATACGGTTTTACAGTTGATAATGTTGTAAAAGCTGTTGAATCTTTATAATCGAATTTAAGAAGAAGTGAGGGGCGGGATACCGCTCCTGCTTTTTTTTGCAAACTCGAAGTAGAAATATCACAGTAGAGTTGATGACAGCTATTGTCATAACGTTAATTATCAAGTACAATAATAGAGATAAATAAGAAATGGGGGAAAGTAAATAATGAGTTTATGGTTAGGAATTACACTTATTGTAGTTGCACTTGCTGCGGGTCTAGCACTCGGTTTCTTTTTAGCACGTCGCTATATGATGAAGTATCTACAAGAAAACCCACCTGTTAACGAGCAAATGTTAACAATGATGATGGCGCAAATGGGTCAAAAACCATCACAAAAAAAGGTCAACCAAATGATGTCTGCAATGAGCAAACAACAAGCGGCTGCACCTGCTAAAGAAAAAGAAAAGAAGAAAAAGAAAAAATAATAGCATATATCTGTGTTTATAGAGTTAATATAAATTATGATTATGAAAATTTCTCTTTTAATTGAATTCTATTCGGAAAACACATCTCTTAGGAGGTGTGTTTTTTTAGTATGTAGACAAATTGTGAGAATAATCAAAAAAAGCTAGGCAATACTAAAAAGATATGCTATATTAAATTTAACGAAAAGAAACGGAGGTGGAAAAGATGGGATCAACAATTTTTGTATTACGTAATGAAGTGAAGAATTACCACAATACGCTTGCTTTTATTTCCAATGTTCAAGGGGATAATCTGTCTTCTTTTAAATTTAATACAAAAACAACGAGTAGTTGACCTTTCTTTTTCACTTATGAAAAGGCTGCTTGTTACCCAGGCAGTCTTTTTTTGTGCGCAAAAATAAGAGACGCCAATGACACGATAAAAAACCAACAGGATGGTGCTCTATGAAAATTTTATTATCAAAAAATATTAAAACGACCTTAACAACATCATTTATGAGCAGTTTAATCTATGCTTGTACGATGCCGTTTATGATTATTTACTTGGCAAAACATACGCCAACAGGAACAGCAGGAATTATTGTTATTCTGAATGTTGCTGTATCTTTTATAGCAGGAATTATTGGTGGCTATTTGGCAGATAACCATCAACGAAAGCGAATTTTATTCGTGTTTCAAACACTGTATGCTGTTGGATTGTTAACAATTGTTTTTAATCTCAGTGGTTTGCTCGCTCACATTAATTGGTTGGTTGTGGGTTACTTTATTTGTGGAGCAGCTTATAATTTCTACACGCCAGCATATTCAGCTGTTGTGTTGGATTCAACCACGAGGGAAAATCGTAAGAAAGTCTATCAATATGAATATTGGATTTTTAATTTATCGATGGCTATTGGTGCATCAATTGGTGGATTTGCCTTCAAAAATTATTTGTTACCGCTATTTATAGGAGCGGTAATCATGCAGCTTATCGTCACGCTTTTTCTACAAATGAACTTGCGATATGAAAACAAGATAATGGATCGTAAAGATACTAAAGTTATACGTCATCTTTTTTCAACATACGCAAAGGTGGCGAAAGATCGCCGTTGGTTAATGTTTGTTGTTGGTATGGCTTTGTATCAAGCGGCAGAATTCACAATGGGAACTTATACAGGTGTGCGTCTGTCAAAAGAGTTTGATATGATTCATCTCTTTAACATTGCCATTGATGGTGTTAGAATGTTGAGCGTTTTACAAGTTATCAATACGTTAATGGTTGTTTTTTTAACCTTTTTATTAACGCGTATAACAGCAGGCTTAAAAGAAAAGTATGTTGTCTTTTTTGGACTACTTATCTATGTAACAGGGTATGGAGTGATGGCAACGGCAAATAGTATCACGTTATTAGTACCGATTATGGTCATCGTTACGATTGGTGAATTGGTTGCAACGCCATTATTAAGCGCAAGAGAAGTTGACTTAATTCCTGATGATAAACAAGCATCTTACTTAAGTTTTTCGGGTTTATCATTTCAATTTGCTCAGCTAGTTGCAGGTTTTGCTTTAACATTAGGCGGCTTTGTCAGCGCATTCTACATCAGTGTCTATATCATCGTTTTAGGAGTTATTGGTGTCTTATTTGTATCAATTAGCTTATATCATCGAAAACATCAAAAGACCAATCCTGAGGCTACTAGTCGGATATAAACAGTCTTCTTGACCTTAATATAGGTGAATAGTATGATAGCTAAATGAATGTTTGCTTATGGAAAGCCATGCTGTCCGCCACTACATCAAGCGCAGTATGAGCTGTTTTGTATAGATAATTAATTGGAAACAGAGGTGGAAAAATGAAAATATTTAAAGATTTATGGTGGTTCTTCAAACAAGAAAAAAGAGCGTATATTATTGGGGTAATCGCTTTAGTAACGGTTTCATTGTTATCATTAATCCCTGCGCGTTTGATCGGTAAAACCGTTGATGCGATTGCAGACCGAAGTTTAACGATGGGATCTTTTCTTACTATTATTGCAACACTCGTCGTTACCGCTGGGATTATGTATGGGTTACGTTATGTTTGGCGAGCATACATTTTCGGCTCTTCATTACGACTTGAACGCCAAATGCGTAACAGTTTGTTCAAACATCTTACTAACATGTCAGGTTCGTTCTTTCAAAAACATCGTACAGGTGATTTGATGGCACATGCAACAAATGACTTGAAAAGTATTCAACAAGTTGCGGGTGCTGGTATTTTGACATTAGCCGATTCAGTTTTAACTGGGGGAATGGTTATCGTCACAATGGCAACACTTATCAACTGGAAATTAACATTGATTGCTCTATTGCCAATGCCTTTAATTGCAATATCTTCGCAATTTTTAGGTAAAAAATTACATATCAGTTTTAGAGATGCACAAAGTGCTTTCTCTGATATGAATGATTACGCCCAAGAAACAATCGGGGGTACAAAAGTAACTAAAACATTTGGTCAAGAAGGAGCTGAAATTAAGCATTTTCAGTCACAAACAAATGACGTACGTAAAAAAAATGTCATCGTGGCACGTCTCGATTCAGCGTTTGACCCTGCGATTAATATTATCGTTGCTTTAAGTTACGCATTGACTTTATTTGGTGGTGCTTACCTTATTCGCCAATCAGAAATAACGATTGGAGATTTAGTTTCATTTATTACATATTTAGGTATGTTAGTATGGCCAATGCTCGCTTTTGGGTTTTTATATAATATACTTGAACGTGGATCGGCATCTTATGACCGTGTCGCTATTTTAATGGCTAACGAAGCAGAGGTCACTGATCGTGAAGGCGCGGTTGATGTGACACCCACAGGTGATATTACAGTGGACGTTGAAGAAGTCCGTTACGCGGATGATAAATTAGCCTTGCACAATATTCACTTCAAGATCGGTGCAGGTGAAACATTAGGTATCGTTGGGCGCACAGGTGCAGGTAAAACGACACTTGTTCAAATGCTCTTACGTCAAGTGAATCATTATGAAGGACTTATCACAATTGGTGGACGTGACATTAAGGATTACACGCTTGATTCGCTACGCCGTTCAATTGGGTACGTCCCACAAGATCAATTTTTATTCTCAACAACGATTCGTGAAAATATTCGTTTTGGTCGTCCAGAAGCCACACAAGAAGAAGTTGAAGCAGTTACTCGTTTAACAGCGATTCATGATGACATCGAGGCCTTTACTGAAGGTTACGATACAGTAGTCGGTGAACGTGGTGTTTCATTATCCGGGGGACAAAAGCAACGTATTTCGATTGCACGTGCCTTATTAATGAATCCCGAATTACTCATTTTGGATGATGCCTTGTCTGCAGTAGATGCTAAAACTGAAGAGGCGATTGTCAGCGCCTTGAAAGAAACACGTTCTGATAAAACAACAATTATTTGTGCTCACCGTTTAAGTTCAGTTCAACACAGTGAACAAATTTTGGTGTTAGAAAATGGTGAATTGGCTCAATCAGGTCGTCATGCAGAATTAATGTTAAGCGATGGTTGGTACAGTCAAATTTTTGAACAGCAACAACTTGTACAAGCGTCAGAAGGAGGTGAGGGCTAATGGAAAAGTTTGAAAAACTCACTGGAAAACAACAGTTAGCAACTTTAAAACGGTTGCTCAGTTATGCAAAACCTTACAAAAAAAGCCTTGCATGGACATTGATTTTAACGTTAATCGTCACATTAGGTAACCTGGCAACACCTTTGTTAATTAAATACATTCTTGATAATTTCATCCAAGATAAGAGCACCGATATTGCTGCGCTCTCATTGTGGACAGGAATTACATTTGCAACGTTTGTCGTAACCTCACTTGTTTGGTATGTAGAACAATTACGTTTTCAGAAAACGGCATTTCATATCGTTCAAGATTTACGTACAGGCTTATTTCAAGACCTACAAAAGAAAGGGATGCGTTTTTATGATCAAGTCCCTTCAGGTAGTATCGTCTCGCGTTTAACCAATGACACAGAAGCAATCACTGATATGTTTGTATCAGTACTTTCAACAGCGGTTTCGGCTGTATTTATGTTGACAGGTATCTACATTACAATGTTTATCCTCAACGTTAAGTTAGCGCTGATATGTTTATTGCTACTACCGATTTCAATTTGGATTATCTTTTTGTACCAAAAATACAGCACAACTTTTTATCAACAAGCTCGTGAAAAACTAAGTGAAATGAATGCAAAGCTAGCAGAATCAATTTCGGGAATGCCGATTATTCAACAATTTAGCCAAGAAAAACGTTTACGTAACGAATTTTCGGAAACCAATGAAGCATACTTTGAAGCAAGCTTTAGAAACACTAAATTGAATGGTTTATTATTAGGACCTGCTATTCAATTACTCTCAGGTTTAGGGATTGCTATTATACTTTTCTACTTCGGTTGGGCATCGTTTTCAGGTGCTGTATCAGTCGGTGTGGTATTTGTATTCATTAGCTATATCCAACAACTCTTTAACCCAATCCAACAAATTATGGAACGTTTGGCATTCTTCCAACAAGCAGTTGTTGCATCGTCACGTATCTTTAAAATGATGGATAATCACGAATATGCACCAAAACAGGCAGAAACAACACATCGTGTTATCAAAAAAGGTGAAGTTGAATTTAAAAACGTATCTTTTTCATATGATGGTAAACAAGATGTGTTATCGAATATCTCTTTCGTCGCACGTCCAGGGGAAACCGTTGCTTTAGTTGGGCATACAGGAAGTGGTAAAAGCTCGATTATCAACTTAATGATGCGCTTCTACGAATTCGAACGTGGAGATATTTTGATTGATGGTGTATCAATTAAAGAGTATCCAACAGCAGAATTACGTGAGAAAATGGGCTTGGTTTTACAGGATTCATTCCTCTATTATGGAACGATTTCTGATAACATTCGATTGAAAAATGAGAACTTAACACAAGCTCAAATTGAAGAAGCGGCTGAATTTGTTCAAGCCGACCGTTTTATCAATGAATTTCCAAATGGGTATGAACACCGTGTTGTTGAACGTGGTGCAGCCTTCTCACAAGGTCAAAAACAATTACTTTCATTTGCACGTACAATTGTGACTGATCCGAAAATTTTAGTGCTCGATGAAGCAACAGCAAGCATTGATACTGAAACAGAACAACTTATTCAAGAAGGTTTGGTTCGAATTCGTCAAGGACGTACAACGATTGCGATTGCACATCGTCTTTCAACGATACGTGATGCAGAACAAATTCTTGTATTGGATCATGGTAAAATTGTTGAACGCGGTACGCATGATGAACTAGTGGCTCAACGAGGTATCTACTTCAGTATGTATGAATTACAAAATAAATCGGAAACTGTGATTGATTAAAATATAATAACAGGTATAAAAATTAGTAATTAAGCAGCCAGAAATGGTTGCTTTTTTATGATAATTTCCTTTGACCTTATTATAAATAGAGAATATAATAACGAGTGGAATAACGTTTAAAAGGAGGATGGTTATGTCTTTTTGGGGTTCAGCAATTATCACACTTGCGTTTGGTGTTGCCATTATTATTATTCGCATGAAATCGTCGAAAGATCCAGCGACATTTAAAAAAATATGGATACCACCACTAGGCATGCTAACAGGAGGATTGATGTTCGTTGTCCCGATGTTCCGCGTTTCGCCACCAAATATTTTGGAAGCGATTGGGCTAGGTTTAGTATTCTCGATTGTGTTAATATGGACAACAAAATACGATATTCGTGGCGATGATATTTACATTGTTCGCACAAAATCGTTTCCTTATATACTAATGGGGTTACTCGTAATTCGTTTAATTATTAAGTACTTTTTAGCAGACACAATTGATTTTGGTGAGTTAGCAGGGATGTTTTGGATCCTTGGTGTAGCGATGATTTGGCCTTGGCGAATTGCGATGCATTTTCAACTCAAATCAAAGTTACGAGAAAAAAGTAGTGTTTTAAACTAATGAAGTATTTTGTGAAACAATGATACCTTCATCTAGTAATACACTTAACGTATAAGGTGGGTTTTCTGGTAATAATCGGAAACCCATCTTTTTTATTATCTGTAGTGATATCATCATAGGATTAAAATGCAACATCAAAATATATTAACGGACATTCTCAATTTGGGGTGTCTTTTTTTTTTTGGTTTATAACTGACACTAAAAGTGAAATTATGATAAGAAATCACATTATTAACAAGGTATTATAAAACTAGGATAGCGAGTGAAAAAAGAGAGCTTCCAAATAATCACAGTTAAGTTTCTTTTACATTCAAATAAGCTATCATAATGTTTTATCTGACAGGAATAGTAAATAGCTATATTCTCCAAAAATTTTAAGGAGGTGATATCAATGATGGTACTGACGTTAGTAGGTATGGCGTTTATTCCGTTTCTTGCTTTAGTTGGCGTTTCAACATGTTAATAAGTTGAAAGTGACTTTTTAGCAATAAAATGAAAACAGCCTTAAAGTTGAAATGCGACAAAAATTAGTAATTAAACCAGAAAGAACATCTGAAATCAGTGAACATTCCCTCATAAAATAGAGGATTTATTTTCGATTATTGATTGGAAATTCTCTTTTTTATTGTATTGATTAAAGGTGTG
>NZ_JAFYUW010000081.1:0-48408 GCF_017549435.1 Brochothrix sp. | reverse complement strand
GTACAGCTATATTGATTACTATTATGGATAAACACATTGTGACGCGTGCAACGGAGCTAGCAGCAGCTGCTAAAGAAAAAGCAATTCAAGCAGGTGCAGCAATGTCTCCAGATCAAGTCGCTGCAGTGAAAGCACAAATTACACAAACGGCTTTACTTGATGGTATTAATTATACGTTCATGGTTGCCACAGGTATTACAATTCTAGCATTAGTGTTATCGTTCTTCTTGAAACGTTCGAAACCTTTCGGAAAATAATCAACAAATGCTTAAACAAGCACCCTCTATTTTGGATAGTGGGTGTTTTTGTGCAGAGAAGAATTTTTTAGTTTTCAATATAACAGCTTATTAATTTAACTGTTTTCCAAAAGTTTTCTTTATGAAAAGTGTATTGACAGAGTTTATGTGCTAACATAAAACTAATGAAACGCTTTTGAACCTATTTACTAAAGCCGTAATTAAATGAGAGAAGAGGTTATAAGTATGCTGAAAAAAACCGTAGTAGCCTTAGCGTTATTTTTTATGATTTTAATAGTAGGTAATATAATGTATTCTTTTTTAACTGAAAAAACAGGTTTTGATTATCCGATATGGCTGCAAATTGTGATGGTTATTTCTTTTAGTGTTCTTGCTATTATGAAAGTTCAAACGAAAAATTACATCGTAACGCTGGCTGCTAGTCTAGCAATTATCTTACTTATTACAAGCCTATTAAATACGTGATTTTTGAATAACTGAGTTAAAGAGTGTAGACATTGAATTGTCTACATTCTTTTTTTTTAGTTTTAAGGTGAGAATCATGCCACCAGTGGTTTAGTTTGGTGTGATGGAGTATAAAATAATAATTAGAGTCCAATAGATAAAAAAGTTAAAAGTTAAATTGTGCTGAAGTTAAGTATTAAATAGAGCGCTTACAATATATAGTTTTAGTGGGGGGAGCAAACATGATAAACAAAAGATTCAATCGTATTATTGTGGAGTTAGCTAAGAAGGAAGAAAACATTATTACAAAAGAACAACTGATGTTCTTCTTGTCTTGTTCAGAGAGTAAAGCGCTTGAGGAAATAGGTAAAGTTAATGTGAATTTAACTATACTCGGTCTTCCGTTAATTGAACAAACAGGTGATCAGTTTTTCATTTCGGCATTAGTTCAACATCGTTGGAACGAAGTAATCATTGGTCGGAAATTCGCGACAATAGTCTATAGTGAGTCTGACAGACAAGCACTACTCTATTTAATTACTTTTACTGAGTTAGAAAATTTATCAGTTTTTCATTATCAGTCTTTTTTAAGAGTTAGTCGTAATACAGTGTTGGCTGATATAAAAAAAATGCGAAAAAAATTAGAGAGAATGAATATTCAATTAACATATTCTCGTAGAACTGGTTTTCATCTCGTGGGTAATGAAAAAAATGTAAGAACTGTTGCACGAAAATACATTCTTAAAATAGCTATAACTGAGACAGGAAAGTGGGGACTTTCACAAATATTGAAAATAAAAACGAATACCTTTTATTGGGAATTAACAGCAAATTTTGAAAAATTTATTCAAAATAATGAATTGTCAGTTGTCCCAAGTCGTATTGAGGAAACTATTTGGTTTATTGGTTTGTTACTATGTCGAAGACTACAACATCCAGTTATTTTTTCTAAGCAAGAACTTCAAGAGTTAGAACAACTTAATATATATAAACTAAGTGAACTTTTTTTAAAAGAGTATACCGAGGATGAAGATAATAGTAGTGAAATTGCTTATTTCACAATCATTTTAATGACAATTGTACAGGGTGATATTAGTGATACTTCGCTCAATCATTGGATGCAAACTGCTGATAAAATCATCCGTAATATGGAACGATTAGCAGTTGTGAATTTTAGTAATCGACAAAAATTCGCAATTGATTTGTTTAGCCATCTTGTCCCTGCTATCTATCGAATCAAGTATAAAATGCCTCTAAGTAATGTCATGATTGATCAGATTAAAGAGTCGCATGAGGAACTTTTTGAATTGACGAAGAGTGCACTTTATCAACTAGAAGAAGAGATGAAAACAGTTATTCCCGAAGATGAAGTAGGTTATTTTACAATTCTATTTGGTGGTCAAATTGCTCACCAAACACAAACAGAAAAAATAAGTAATTACAGAGGTATTATTGTTTGTCCTAATGGTATTAGTTCTTCTCTTATTATGTCAGCAGAGTTAAAAAAATTATTCCCCACAATTGAATTTAAAGGTATTTATTTAGTTAGTGAAGTGTCTCAACTATCAGATGCAGAATACGATATGATTTTCACAAGTGTCCCAATAGCATCGCCCAAAAAGGTTTATCAGATACGCCCCCTTTTAACGACAAAAGAAAAAAATCAATTATTACATGAAGTGCAACATGATTTCTTAATTCCTGGACTAGTCGTTCCCTCTATTAATGAAATTGTTGAAATAATTTTAGATCATGTCGATTTACGCAAAGGCATAACCAAAGAAAAACTCTTACGTACCGTTACAAATAAGGTGATGAAAGAGGTTAGAGGAATGAAGGAGGACGGCCCTATGTTGAATGAAATATTAGATAAAGATACTGTCCAAGTATCCGATGAAAAGCTTGATTGGGAGGAAGCTATAGCTCTCAGTGCAAAACCATTAGTGAACAATGGTAGTATTGAAAAAAAATATATCGAAGCGATGATAAATAAAGTGAAGGAATTTGGTGCTTTTATTCATATTGGCGAAGGTGTTGCCTTACCGCATGCACGTCCAGAAGATGGCGTTAATAAGTTAGGAATGTCATTGCTTAAAATGAAAGAACCAGTTTTTTTATTAGATGATGAAAAACATCCGATCAGAATTTTTATTTGTTTAGCAGCGGTGGATAATGAGATGCATCTTAGAGCATTATCTGATTTGACAAAAATCTTGTCCCATAAAGAAAAATTACAGTGTTTATTAGAAGCAAAGACGCAAACAGAACTATTGAAAATTATAAATGAAGGAGTGATTTAGGATGAAAATTGCAGCGGTATGTGGATCAGGACTAGGGTCAAGTTTTATGGTTGAAATGAACATTAAAACAGTGCTAAAAGAGCTTGGATTAGAAACTGTCGAGGTGAATCATTATGATTTGGGGAGTACAACACCCGATTTAGCAGATATCTTTTTTGTAGCGGCAGATTTAGCAGATAGTGCGGGACATCTGGGAAATGTTGTTGTTTTAAATAGCATTATTGATATGGATGAACTGAAAGAAAAGGTTACAAAAGCATGTCAGAACTTTGGAATTTTATAAAAATGAGGAGGGAATAACATGAAAAGTTTTTTGAATGTCTTAATCGATGTCGCAAGTACACCAGCTATTTTAGTAGCATTAATTGCTGTGCTTGGTCTTGTTTTACAAAAAAAATCAACAAGTGATATTTTTCGAGGCGGTATTAAAACATTCGTAGGTTTCCTGGTCGTCACCGCTGGAGCAGGTGTTGTACAGGCATCATTAGAGCCATTTGGCGAGATGTTTAAAGTTGCCTTTAATATGCAAGGAGTTGTGCCAAACAATGAGGCGATTGTAGCGATTGCACTTACCAAATTTGGAACATCAACGGCTCTTATTATGTTAATTGGAATGATATTTAATGTCCTCATTGCGCGTTTTACACGCTTTAAATATATTTATTTAACAGGGCATGCCACTCTTTATATGTCATGTATGATTGCGGTTATTTTATCAGTGACAGGTTTTACAACCGCACCACTGATATTATTAGGCGGTTTAGCACTGGGTATTGTAAATACCTTATCTCCTGCGATCTTACAACCTTTTATGAAAAAAATCACAGGTAATGACACTGTTGCATTAGGTCATACAGGAGGTGTGGGTTATGCATTAAGCGGCTTAGTTGGTAAATTATTTGGAACTAAAAGCAAATCAACAGAAGATATTAATTTTCCAAAAGGTCTTGCTTTTTTACGTGATTCTACGGTCAGTATTACAATTACGATGGGAATCATTTATATTATTGTGGCGTTATTTACAGGTAGCAGCTACATTACTGAAAACCTTAGTGGAGGAACAAACTACTTGATCTATGCTTTACAGCAAGCTGGTACTTTTGCTGCAGGTGTATTTGTTATTTTATCTGGAGTACGTTTAATACTTGCTGAAATTGTGCCCGCATTTAAAGGTATTTCCGAGAAACTTGTCCCTAATGCAAAACCGGCGTTAGACTGTCCGATTATTTTTCCATATGCACCTAATGCAGTTTTAATAGGCTTCTTTTCTAGTTTTGCTGGTGGTATTGTCAGTATGATGATCATGATTTTTTCAGGGGGTGTCATTATTATCCCAGGCGTGGTCCCGCATTTCTTCTGTGGTGCAACTGCAGGTGTTTTTGGCAATTCAACAGGTGGTTTAAAAGGAGCTATATTTGGTTCATTTATTCAAGGAATTCTTATTAGTTTTTTACCTGTATTATTAATGCCTGTTTTAGGGAACCTAGGTTTTGCGGATTCCACATTCTCAGATGCAGATTATGGCATTGCTGGTATTTTCTTAGGTGGCTTGTCCTCCATTGGAGGGAAAACAGCCGTTATCATTGGTATTATGTTAGTTTTAGCAGTGATGTTTGTTTTGACATATATGAAAAAAAATAAAAATACAGAAGTAATAAAATAGGAGGGATCAATATGAATTTAGAAGTATTTGCTGATAAAATTCGATATTATACTTTACGAGAACTTCATACGTTAGGTTTTGGGCATTACGGTGGCAGTCTTTCAATTGTGGAAACATTAGCCGTTTTATATGGTGAAGAAATGAACACATCAGTTGCTCAAAAAGATGATGTTCAACGCGATTATTTTGTGTTATCAAAAGGCCATGCAGGACCATCTTTATATGCAACGCTATTTTTGAAGGGTTATTTTGATGAACAGACACTGTATAGTTTGAATAAAAATGGTACAAGCTTACCATCGCATCCGGATCGTAATAAAACCCCAGGAATAGACTTAACGACAGGTTCATTAGGTCAAGGTATATCAGGTGCAACTGGTATCGCTAAAGGACATAAAATTGCAGGACGATCTAATAACACCTATGTTATTGTTGGAGATGGTGAATTAAATGAAGGGCAATGTTGGGAAGCTTTTCAATTTGCAGCACATCATCAATTAGACAACTTGATTGTTTTTATAGATGATAATAAAAAACAACTAGATGGCTTCACCTCTGAAATATGCGAACCGTTTGATTTTGTAGAAAAAATGACAGCTTTTGGTTTTGCAAGCTGGCGAATAGATGGAGGAAGTACTAAAGCAATATCTGAAGCTGTGAAAGAAGCAAAAAAAATGATAGGAAAACCAATAGCAATCGTGTTGGATACAGTTAAAGGTCAAGGTGTGCCTTTTTTAGAAAACTTGAAGGATAATCATCATCTTCGACCAGATGAAAGCATGCAACAACAAATTAATGATGCGATTCAAGAGTTAGGATTAAGACTAGGGAATGAGGTGTCGAATCATGTTTAACCTGGAAATGAGACAAGTTTATTCACAAACATTGCTTGAACTGGCACAAAAAGATGAGCGAGTAGTCTGCTTAGAAGCCGATTTATCAAGTTCGATTAGCACGAATAAAATAAAAGAAGAGCTAGGAAAAAGATATATAAATGTCGGTATTATGGAAGCAGAGGAAATGGGTGTCGCTGCGGGTTTGTCAGTAACGGGCTATATCCCTTTCATCCACACATTTGCTCCTTTTGCGACACGACGTGCATTTGATCAGGTGTTTATTTCGTTAGGGTTTGCTCAAAATCATGCCATTATTGTCGGTAGTGATGCCGGAGTGACTGCAGAGATGAATGGTGGTACACACATGCCATTTGAGGATCTTGCTTTAATGAGAGCCATCCCTAATATTTCTGTTTATGAAGTATCAGATCCACATCAATTCAAATATATTTTAGAGCATTGTTATAAAACGAAAGGTTTGCATTATATTCGTACTGTTCGTAAAGTGACACCACCTATTTACGAAGGAAATGAAGCTTTTGGAGAGGGATTGTTAACGGTAGTAGAAGGAACCGATGTTACAATAGCAGCGTCGGGTATCATGGTGAGTGAAGCAAGGTGTGCGGCTGAAATCCTACTGAAAAAAGGTATTTCTGCAAAAGTAGTAGATGTGTTTCGTATTAAACCGATAAATCAATCGAAAATCGTTGAAATTGCCCAAATGGGACCCATAGTAACCGCAGAAAATCATAATGTTATTGGTGGTTTAGGTAGTGCAGTTGCAGAAGTTGTTGTCGAACAGCATCCTGTAAAAATGAGTCGTATTGGTGTAAAAGAACAATTTGGTCAAGTCGGAACAATGGCTTATTTGATGGAAGAATATGAGCTGACAAAAGAAGCTATTGTAGCGGCTGTTGAACAAGTTTTGAATAAATAAAACATAATATAAAAAACAGCACATGACTGAAGCGACCCCCAAAAGCTAGACTTAAAATCTAACTTCTGGAGGTCGCTATTTTTATGGGAAAATATAGTTTTGAATTTAATTTGAAAATTGTTAATGACATTTCAAACGGATAAGGAGGTTATAAAATGTTTTTTTTAAAGATGGCGGCTATTTTTTCACCTTAAAGTTAGAGAGGTACATACCGGAGATCGTTAACGGAAACATAACGTTAGTCGTGCTTTTCAAATGCAATGTTCCATCAGATTTTAATGTGTATTCTTTCAGCAAATTATTTGTATCATTTTCCTCAAAGAGAAACAGCGAATCTTTCTTAGTATCAATATATCTATTTGTCGTATCGTTTGCTAATGTTTGTTTGGTTAATGTGAGCGTTTTTAAATCTACTTGGTGTAAAATACCTGTGGCATCTAAAAAATAGCAATTTTCTTTAAATAGAAAGACAGAATTAGTATTACTATAAGGTGTTAATTCAGATATTTCATCGCTTGTTTTATAGCTTAAAAGCTTTTTCTTAGTTATTTTATTATCAGGAAGATTAATCATCACGAAGTTCACTTTGCCAATACCATCATCTTCGACAAATAAGAGTGACTCATTATAATAAATTAAATCGCCAATGATATGAGACTCACCATTGTTAGTTCCTTGAAAATAAAGTTTTTTAGCAGGGGTGAGTTGGTCATTTTTTGATGTAACAGTGTAAATAGTCATCCGATTGTTTTCATCCCGATCAGACATTAAAAATAGTGTATTATTTGAATGACCGACATTCGAGATTATATCTTTAATTATAAGCTGATTATTTTTTGTAGCGTTATATAACGTTGTATTGTAGGAGTTGTCATCGCCATAACCACTATTATTTATATGAACTATATCACTTCCAAATTTAAATGAACTGATACTCATGCTTTCAAACTTACGCTTCTTTTTATACGTTTGAAGATTATTTTCATCATAGGCAAACATTGTTTCTGTATCTGATGAGTGTAGTGTGTTTTCATCGTAAAAAATAATGCTATTATCAATCCCTGTAGTAGAAATTTTATTTTTTATTGTGGAGTCTTGATATGAAATTATTTTACCTTTGTTGATGCCAGAAGTCATATCTTTCGTGAAATATAAGGAGAATGCTATTTTGTTATTATCAGTTGTTGAGGTATCTGTAGTGTTCGTTATTATGTGATATAAAACCACAGTCAAAATAATGATGAGCGTACTGCTTATTAGTGTGACCTTTATTTTTCTATTCATCATTTAATCGTTTTATAGGTGTGCGTATAGTTCGAATCACGAATATCTTTTGGATAAACACCAGCACCCTTATCTTTATCAATATCGATATCAGCTTTTAAGATGTAAGCACTCCAAACAAGTTTAGAACAATTTTTTGCACCATATTTGCCTGTTTTTCTATTTGTAGCAAAGTTTTTAGAGTATTTTTCACCTACTTGTGAGTTTGCCCAATTAGCGGCGGCAGTGCATTTTTTTTGAGATACTTTGACATCTTGCATGACTGTGTTTTTTTCAACATTACGCCCGTTGTAGGCAATATTGCGTACACCAGTTTTAGGAATACTTTCAACTATACGATCCTTTTTGACATAGATACCGTTGTGTCCATGAGGGATCCCTAAAGTAGAAGAGGGTGTATAAAAGACATCACCAACATATTTGGACTTAGAAAGCTTATACTTGCCAGAGCTAGCTCCTCTAGTTGTGTGAGTTTGGTTCATTTGTTCGGAACGATCCTCTTTAATTTTAGACTCAAGCTCAGCTGTTAATTGTTTTTCTGCTTCATCAACGCTTAACGACGTATTTGTTGCATAGTTAGCAACGATTATTTTTGCTTCGTCCAATGTTAAAGTGGTTTCTAATGCTTTTAAATTAGCTCCAGTAGTGTTGGCGTTTGTTTCTTGTATCGGTAAACATACTGTGAAAATAGTTGCTAAAACAACGAGTGATATAACTTTTTTAATCATCTAATCCCTCCTATTTTTAATGTCTATTAAACATATTGCTAATTATAGCTTAATAGTGTGAATAGTTTTGGTTATTTTTTGACACGCTTTAAGTTCTAATATAGCAACTTAGAGATACTGAACACTTTTTTTAAAAAAGTATTTACATAAAGCCCATTTTACAATAATAATGTCCTGTTTTTTCTTATAACAAGAACGTTTTTAACTGTAAAAAAATGACAAACGCAAGCTATTAAATAGAGTCAAACTGTTAAAAGGCGGATAAAGCCACTTTTTAAGTCAAACGCTTATAAAATATCGTTTAGATATAGAACGAAAGAAGAAGGTTAACGACTATTCAAAGGGTCTTATCGTTCTCAAAAACGCATCAATCAATTGTAATTGGTTTGGTATACTAGAAAATAAGCACAGCATCTAAAGTCATGTGGGATAAGGTCTTATAAACCATCCGCCCAATAAAAAGGAAATTGGCTCTAATATTTAGTGCTTAAAATAGATTGAATAAAGAAAGCGGTTACAATAGACTGAAAGTAGAGATAGGAGAGGCATACACATGTTAGATTCTAAATTTGTTACGACAGTGACATTATTGTTGACGCACTCAACTTTGTCGATTGCAGAGTTTGCAATTGAGCAGCAAGTAACGAAAAAACAAGCGTGGTATGAAATAGAGCAGTTAAATAAGCGACTCGCTGCGTTATCACTCCCACGGGTTACGATTAAAGAGGGACATATTAGTGTACCAGCCACATTAAAAACTGACTGGACGACAATACAAGCACAAGAACTTTTGCTAGACGGCGAAGAGCGTATACATATGGTGATCTTATATACGTATTTGAGGCAAGAGTGGGTGTCTAACGCACATTATCAACAGCTATTGAATATGAGTAAGAACTCAGTCGTGCTCGCCTTAAAAAGAGTGAAGTCCTCTTTATCAGTATTTGATTTAACGCTAAAATACTCACGTAAAGAAGGGTATGTTATTTCAGGTCCTGAACACGATATTCGTCGATGTATTGATGCCAGTTTAAACAGCTTACGAAAATCACCGCACGCGGGTCAATTACTCGATTTAATTTTTGCGAGATGGCAGCTACCAGATGATAAACAGGCATTAAGAGAATTTGTGATGTCACTTGCTGCAAAATATGATGTGCGTTTCGTTAATGAACGGTTTGAACATGTGATTCAGCTCCTACTTTTTATCAAACATGGTGAACAGCAACATGAATTAGTTTATTCGCCACAACAATTGCAATACATTCAAAGCGTAACCATGCAACAAATGGCTGAAGAGGTGGCGACGTATCTAGGCTTAACTAACGATAGGTCTGGTAACGTGATTTTCGTCACCGCTCAGTTATTATCAAGTTTGCAAGGTAAGCAAGGATTGGTGCAAGAAAAAGCGTTTTTAGTATTAACAGAGGCTATCATAAATGAGGTGCAACGCTACACGTTAAACAGTTTTGAAGCATCACAAACATTAATTGATAGTTTATATGAGCATTTAGTCCCTTGCTATTTTCGTCTATTATTTGGAACACCGCTTCATAACCCTTATGTTAAAACGATACAAGACGAGTACACGGATTTATATGAACTTGTAAAAAAGGGATTGCGACCTTTAGAGGAAGCGGTCAAACAACCGTTAACCGCTGATGAAATTGCTTACTTTACCATTCATTTTGGTGGACAGTTACAATTGCCGACTGAAACTAAAAGTATCCGTGCATTGGCAGTATGCCCTAACGGTGTCAGTTCTTCTTTGATTATGGTATACCAACTGCGTTTGTTATTCCCAAATATTACGTTTCAGCCCGTACACAGCGTATCAGAAGTAGCAGATTTAGCAGCGGGTACATTTGATTTAATTTTCTCGACTGTTCATTTTGTTACAACACAACCCTTATACGTTATTAAACCGATATTGAACCCTGTTGAAAAAGAGATGTTAAAAAAACAATTACGTCATGATTTTAATTGGCAACCTGCACAAGCAGCTGTCAATGTCAGTGATGTCATGTCAGTTGTACAGCGTTATGCTTCAGTGAAAGATGAACAGGCGCTCTTTAAGGCACTATCTGACTTGATGAATTTAAAAAGACAAGATCAAGGAGGGATTAACTTGCATGAATTAGTAACCACAGACTTTATTCAACAAACCGAGCAGCAACTCACATGGCAAGAAGCAATCAAACAAGCAGCGCAGCCACTATTAGTGAATGATTATATTAGTGACGGTTATATTGAAGCGATGATAACAATGGTGGAAGATGTTGGACCTTATATCGTGATTGCACCACATGTTGCCATTCCGCATGCTCGACCAGAAAGTGGCAGTAAGAAATTAGGGATGAGTCTTTTACAATTAAAACACCCTGTCGATTTTGATTTACGACATGAAGGTGATGATGATTATCAGGTGCAATTGGTGTTCGTATTGAGTGCAGTAGACAGTGAAAGTCATTTAACGGCTTTGAAGCAATTATCCAATATCCTCGAAGATGAAGAAACGATTGCCGAACTGGTAGTCGCTCCAACAATTGAAGCAATTTATAGCATTATTAAAACAAAAGGGAGTGTTGACAATGATTAAAGTTGTAACAGTATGTGGGAATGGAATTGGTAGTAGTTTAATGTTGAAATTAAAAATTGAAGAATTAGCGAAGGAAAATGGCATTGAAATTGATGCGGAATCTATTGATTCTAATGCAGCGGTAGGCAAAGATGCTGATTTATTTGTGACAGTGAAAGAATTTGCTGATATTTTTAAAGCGGATCAAAAAGTTGTTTTTACACGCAGCTACATGAACCGCAAAAAAATTAAAGAAGATGTGTTACCAACACTATTGGAAATGGCTCAAAAATAAACGTACAGAGGAGGAACTAAAATGGCATTTTTAGAATTTCTTAAAGATATGTTAAGTGAACCGGCAATTTTGATGGGGCTTGTGGCGATGGTAGGTTTGATCGCATTGAAGTCACCGGGTCATAAAGTGCTGACAGGAACATTAGGACCGATTTTAGGTTATTTGATGTTAGCGGCCGGTGCCAATGTAATTTCGAGTAATTTGGAACCGCTTTCGAAGATGATTGAAGCAGGTTTCCATATTAAAGGTGTTGTTCCTAATAATGAAGCGATCACTTCAGTAGCTCAGGATTTATTAGGCGTCGAAACGATGAGTATTCTCGTTGTAGGTCTTTTATTTAACTTATTAATTGCACGTATTACGCGTTATAAATATGTTTTCCTAACAGGTCACCATAGTTTCTTTATGGCTTGTCTCTTATCAGCTGTTTTAGGTGCAACAGGCTTCAGTGGCTGGAAAATGGTCTTGTTAGGTGGTTTCTTCCTCGGTGCATGGTCAGCAATTTCACCAGCAATCGGGCAACGCTTTACGCTTAAAGTGACAGATGGTGATGAAGTTGCACTGGGTCACTTTGGCAGCTTAGGCTATTACTTGTCAGCAGTGATTGGTAAAGCTGTAGGTGGAAAAAGTGCGAGTACAGAAGATATTAAAGTGCCTGAAAAATTTAGTTTCCTACGAAACACAACAATTTCGACAGGTTTAACAATGGTTGTCTTTTATCTGATTGCTGCGATTGCAGCAGGTAGCGATTTCGTCTCTACTATATCGGATGGTAAGTCACCTTATATCTTTGCTGTATTAAGTGGTTTACAATTTGCAGTCGGTGTAGCCATTGTTTATGCAGGTGTTCGTATGATTCTTGCAGATTTAATTCCTGCTTTCCAAGGGATTGCAACAAAACTAATTCCTAACGCAGTACCAGCAGTTGATTGTGCTGTCTTCTTCCCTTATGCACCAACAGCAGTCATTATCGGGTTTGTTAGTAGTTTTGTAGGTGGTTTAGTTGGAATGTTTATTCTTGGAGCTGCCGGAGGCGTTTTAATTATTCCAGGCTTAGTACCACATTTCTTCTGTGGTGCAACAGCAGGTATTTTTGGAAATGCAACAGGTGGTCGTCGTGGGGCTATGGTAGGTGCGTTTGTTAACGGTTTATTACTTGCATTCTTACCAGCACTATTATTACCAGTGCTTGGTGACCTTGGATTTAGTAATACAACATTTGGTGATGTTGACTTTGGTGTTATCGGAATTGCACTCGGTAAATTGGGCGACATGATGGGCTCATTTGGTGTATACGGTTTAGCGATTGTACTTGTCATTGTATTAGCTTTACCAAGTATTCTCCGTCCTTCAAAAGTAGCAGTCAATAATATTGAAGAAGAATAAAAATGGGTAGTAGATTCATTTGATAACATTAATTTTGA
Organism: Brochothrix sp.; assembly: GCF_017549435.1. Lineage (NCBI taxonomy): Bacteria > Bacillati > Bacillota > Bacilli > Caryophanales > Listeriaceae > Brochothrix > Brochothrix sp. The sequence continues at coordinate 35,662 of NZ_JAFYUW010000081.1, read as the reverse complement.
GAGATAGTATCTAGCAAAAATAGTATTTAAAAAAATCAGGTAGTATACAAAATAAAACCTATAGAGATCACTTTTTAGTGCCAACTCTATAGGTTTTTTTGATTGTCATTTTTAGGTTAGGCAATGATTAAAATAATAATAGCAAAAATCCCAACGAAAATAATCGGTAACATTTTAACAAAATCATCTTTTGTACGTATATGTGCCAAAGTGCCTCCGATAGCTACACAGATAGTAAGCACAGCTCCAATTAATAGTGTGATTGGGAACCAAAATCCTAGTATTAATAAAATAACAATTAGAATTTCAACAATACCAGTAACACGCACAAACCAAGCAGGTAAACCGTAGGCTTCGAAGCCTTTTTCATATTCGGTACCACCTTTTACTTTTCCAGCGCCAGACATTAAAAATATAAGTGCTAATATGACTTGTAGTATCATTTGAAAAATAACCATTCCTCACGCATCCTTTAATTATAATTTAATCACTATCAAAAATAATAACTTGTTATCGATAAATGACTAAGGTTATAATACAATATATCTTTTAAGTTTGTAAGGAGGCACTTTATAGTGACCTGGTATCTAAAGAGTAACCATGGATGAAAAAATCGGCACAAATGCGATTGAAAAATCATTAGAAATTTTCACCGGGAAATGGAAAGTCATCATTTTATTTCAAATTTTTCAATATGAAACGCTACGATTTAGTGAATTACAACGACTGATTCCTTCAATCACGAAAAAAATGTTAAGTGGGCAACTACGAGATCTAGAAAAAACGGTATTTTGAAAAGAGAAGTATTCCCTGAAATCCCGCCAAAAGTGGAGTATTCAGTTACTGCACATGGAAAAACACTACCCCCTTTACTTTCAGAAATGCATCGATGGGGAAGTGAACATATCGATTACATTGAAGAAGGTAATCCCCTCAACTAAAGATTACGTGTAATTATAAAACAAACGAGTAGATATGGCTCTCACTAGTTGATTGAATCTGTCTACGTCTTTTGATTTACGACAAAAAAGAGGTGAAACGGTGTTTATTATTGATATGAAAAAAGATGATTATCAATTTTTAATGGAAGTATCTCCTACAATTTTTGAAGGGTTTATCCAAGATATCAAGGTTGAGGAAGATAAGTTCAGGTTGTATTTTGAAAATTATGCTAGTTACGATAAATTTGACACGAACTACAACTGTGCAATTGTTCATTTTGGGATGATTAATCAAGATTTTTTGAATGAAACAGGTGAAAGAATGCAAAGAATTTATGATTTAATGATATATGCAGACTAACTTTTAATTTATTTTATAGTTAGTTTTTTTATGGGGAAATTTAAACAGCCACGCTATAGTTACGTGGCTGTTTAAGTAAGGTAAACACAGAGTCATTAGTGATATTCTGTTTTTAAGATAGAGTAATAACTGTAGTCACAAAATTTCCCTTTAAAGAATTTATCTTGCCGTAAAGTACCTTCATAGGTCATATTAAGTCGTTTCATCACTGCCCCTGATTGGGGGTTTTTCACATCATGTAACGAAAAAACTTTATTTAAACGTAAGGTATTGAAAGCTAAATCAAGTATTAATGCACCGGCTTCGGTCATATACCCGTTTCCCTGATAGGCTTTATTAAGAACATAACCAATTTCTGCTTTTGAATCGTTTTCATTAACACGTAAATCAAACGTACCAATCATTTTGTTTTCTGAACGTAATTCAATGGCAAATTTTCCAATGGGATCAGACATAAAATAAGTACCAATACCCAAAATGCTTTCTTCAATAGTGGCATGTGTTTCAAAGACGAATTCAGTTGTTTCAGGATCCTGTCCATATTCATATAAATCAGCGGCATCATCGAATGTAATAGGACGTAGAATAATTCTTTCGCCAGGAATAACAGTGTTTTGTGCCAATAAAAGTTGTGTTTGCGTACGTTCTGCTGTCATAATTAGCCTCCTATCAGTTAAATTGAGACTAGTATACCATATATATTAGTGGTCTTACAAAATAGAAAAAGCATCTTGACAAGAATCGTCAAAATGCTAATTTAATTCGTTTCATTGTTCTGCAGTTCGTCTTACTTTTCAGAAGTAGGTGCTTTGGCGCGTTTAATAAAGAATGAGGCAATTAACGCAATGACAGCTACAAATGCTGAAACTAGGAAAGCATCATTAATCCCTTCGATAGTTGCTTTCATTGTGATTAATTCTTTTAAGTGTGCTAAAGCTTCTGGAGACGTTGCGGCTTGTAATTGTTTGGCAGCATCTGCAAACATTTCTTTACCGTGGGTGACACTTCGATTCGACATAATCGTTACGAGTAATGAACCACCAATCGCACCAGATACTTGTTGAATGGTTGAGTTTACAGCAGTACCATGTGGCGTGTATTTAGCTGGTAAAGCATTAAGACCATTTGTCATAACAGGCATCATTACCATTGAAATACCAAACATACGAATAGAGTAAAGCCAGATTAACTGAGTATAAGTGGTATCTAATGTAAGTTTTGCAAAGAAATAGGTGGTAACAATTGTAATTGATAATCCGATAATAGCCAAGATGCGGCCACCAAAACGGTCAAATAAACGTCCTGTAATAGGTGACATAATCCCCATTACGATCGCCCCCGGCAATAATAGTAAACCAGAGTCTAACGGTGAAATGCCTCGAATGTTTTGTAAGTAGATGGGCATCAACAGCATTGCTGAGAACATTGCCATGTTGAGTGTGAATGAAATGACAGTTGATAAGGCAAACATTGGGTATTTAAAGACATGAAAATCGAGCATAGGTTCTTCTAATTTGAATTGACGCCATACGAGTGAAATTAAGCTGATAACACCTACTACTAAAGATGTAATAACAATCGCATCGCTCCAACCTTTATTACCTGCTGAACTGAAGCCGTATAAAATACCTCCGAATCCAAATGTTGAGAAGATAACCGATAAGATATCAATACTACCAGGGAGACTTTCTTTTTTATCATGTAATCTAAAGACAGCGATTAATAAGATGATAAATGCAATCGGTGCAATCATGAAGAATAACATCGGCCATTCATAATTTTGGATGATCCAACCTGAAAGTGTAGGTCCAATTGCTGGAGCGAAAATCATTACAAGACCAAAAAGTCCCATCGCGCTCCCACGTTTTTCAGGTGGAAAACTTGTTAACATAACGTTCATCAAAAGTGGCATCATAATTGCTGCCCCAGAAGCTTGAACCATACGACCCGTTAATAGAATACTGAAACTTCCTGCAAAACCGGCAATTAAAGTACCTGTTGTGAACAACGCCATCGCAGTAATGAACAGTTGACGCGCTGAGAATTTTTTAATTAAAAAGGCTGTGGTTGGCACTAAAATACCATTAACGAGCATATAACCCGTAGATAACCATTGTACCGTTGCAGCTGAGACGTTAAAATCCTTCATAATTGAAGGCAACGCGATGTTAAGTAGCGTATTGCTGAGTAACGCTACGAAAGCCCCTAACATTAAGACCACTAGGACCCCGTAGGCTACTTTAGGTTTGTTGGTTTGTGTGTGTGTTTCTGACATGATATTCATTTCTCCTTTTAATTGAAATTACGATTGGAACGATAGTACATTTTATGAACTATCAGTTTATGTATGAGCTAATAGTACACCGATTATTAGTGGATTGCAAGGTTTTTATACTAGCGGTTTATTATTGGACTAATTGTACATGTGTTATAATAACCCTATTATTCGATTGAAAGGATGCGCTCAATATGAACAAACGCAAAATGCATGTCATCGATACTGCCCGTGAGCTTTTTATAAAACACGGTTATCATGCCACATCAATTCAAGATATATTAGAAGCAAGTGGTATTTCAAAAGGTTCATTCTACAATTATTTTTCATCAAAATCTGAATTATTTCAGTCGGTTTTTTCATCGATGTTTGCACTGTTACGTGAACGCCGAGATGCTTTGGTAGTAGGCAAAGACTTGAAAGATCCCACTATTTTCATTGAACAAATGGTATTGTTGATGGGGAATAACGATAAAATTAAAATACAAGAATTAATTAATGATGTGATGATTTCAAATGATTTAGAACTCATCGCCTTTATTAAAAATTTCCGCTACTTTATGATTGTTTGGGTCAATGAGCGTTTGATGGATATTTTACCATCAGACAAAAAAGAACATTCCTTTGATGTGACACTGCAATTCATGGGATTAACGCATATGATGTTTGAAATGAATCGTGCGGTGAATAAAAAATACACAAATGAGGAAATGATACGGTACGCATTGGATCAGTCATTATTATTGGTACAACATAGTGATGTAATGGCGACACCTTTGTTTACCAATCAAGATATCGCTGATTATTTTCCGCAAATTGAAGGCGGTATTGATAATAAACGTCGTTTAACTTTAGTTACGATGAATTTAAAAAAAGCGCTAGATACTAAAAGTAATCTTTCAGAAGGTGATAACGATTATCTAACAAAAATGTTGTTCTTTATCCAAAAAAATATTTTGGACGAAAATTTCAGTGACGATTTTATTTTTGAAAGTTTTACACTATCGATAGAGAAGGTTTTACATAATAAAGAGATAGAAGAATATTGTGTCTATAGAACATTTTTAAGAGAATTATTAAACGAACGTTAAATGAAGTCTATTTATATTCGAAAAATAGGTTAATTATTACTATAAGAGGATATATAACTAAGAGAGAAGGTTTTTAAAACAACAATGGGGTGAGTTTATGAATATTATCATTGCGATGGATTCAATGAAAAGCGCGTTAACAAGTGAAGCAGCTAATCGTATTATTGCAGATATTGTGACAACAAGAGGTCATCATGCACTGTCATTTACAATGGCGGATGGTGGCGAGGGCACAGCGGAGGCTTTCATGTCAGGTCAATCAGACGGCGAATGGTGTCATGTCGTTACGGTATCACCTGCTTTTAAAAAAATCGAAGCAAAGTATGGCTGGGTCCCTACTGAAAAAACGGCTTATATTGATGTGAGTGCTGCGTCAGGTATTCAGTATGCATCAGCTGATACACATCCATTGAATCGTACAAGTGCAGGAACTGGTCATTTAATGCGTGATGCATTGGATAAAGGGGCAAAAAAAATTGTGCTTGGTTTAGGAGGTAGTGCAACAATTGATGGGGGGATTGGCTTAGTGACTGTTCTAGGCGGTCAATTTTTTAATCGACGCGGTGAACGTTTACAGGGGTGTGGTGCTGATCTCGGTGAAGTGGCTTATATTGATTTATCTCTCTTAGATAAACGATTAGCCAACACAACCATCATTGGTGCCAGTGATGTTACGAACCCTTTGATTGGTGAGAACGGTGCAGTGCGAGTATTTGGCGCCCAAAAAGGCTTATTACCTGATGAAGAAATTGCCTATGATGAAGCAATGCAGCATTATTTAGAAGTAGCAACTGGCGCGCTTACAAGCGAAGCGGGTGATGGGGCAGCTGGTGGGATTGGTTTTGCGCTCCGTTTTTTTCTAAAAGGTCAACTGCAATCTGGCGCTACGATGTTAGTAGAAGCTAATCAATTGCAGGAAGCATTGGAAACAGCAGATTTACTGATTACAGGTGAAGGTCGAATGGATAGCCAGAGTTTAATGGGAAAATTACCGATTACACTCGCACGTCAAGCTAAAGCTGCAAAAGTACCAGTTATTGCGTTTGTTGGCGGATTTGAAGGTGATGTTGCAGCAGTTGCATCTGAAGGAATTAGAGCTGTGGTACCCATTGTACAAGCGCCAGTGACTATCCCTGAAGCGATTTCTGCGGCAGCAACTAATTTGGCAGCTGCAGTTGAACGTACTTTTATCCTATTAGAATGGGAATAAAAAAAGCTGACGTACAAAAAAGTTATCATCAAATGAGTTATATTGTCGGTTATAGCTTCAAATTTAATTGATAAATAAGCTGGTTTTAATTAAGCAAACAGTCGATTCTTCAATATTGTAACTTAAATAGCTAAAATTGAAGAATAATAATGGGGTCAAACGTGTTAAATTAAAACAGTGCTAGTTAGATGTTTATCTCAAATTACACTCTCCCCAACCCTATAGGTGTAATTTAGTATCCCCAATACAGTAGATATTTAACGAATTTTTTTCCCAACTCCCTATTATAATTAATAGCACACAAAGCAACTGTGTAGAATAAAGTCATCACTTTATTCTGTGCAGTTGTTTTTTTGTTTACAAAGAATAGCGGAACCACTAATTTTCAACAAAGAAGTAGTCGATAAATAGATCTAAAAAGTAGTTCTGAAATGGACTGCTTTTTTATTTGAGTTGCAAATAGATTCCGCTAATAAGTGCATTTTATTTGAGAATAGGTGCAACATACGCAAAAAAAATTGAACAGACAATGTATTTTTTGCATTAAAACAAGTGTGTGGATGAAAAAGTAGTTACTTTTAAATAAATCATTGTCCATTAGTCACCATTTGTTCTTAATATTTGGAAGTATAATAAAAACGCCTTATTAATTAATGCAATGTAATCGTTCCAAAAACTGCGCATTGCACTACTAAAAGTGCAATTAATTTGTATTGTATTGATGCAATTCCTGGTCTATATTGAATGTAGAGTGATATCACTACTACAAAAACGAGGTGACACAGTGCAGCTTTCAAAGCGCGAAATCAGTATTACGCTTACGCTCATTGATGCAAACGGACCGTTGACGACTGCCTTATTAGCAGAACAGTTCGAAATGAGTGTGCGCAGCATCAAATATGATTTAGATAATATTCGTGCGTGGTTAGAACAAAAAAAACTCTCGCTCGTATCTCGAAGAAATAAAGGTATTTGGTTAGAATGGCCCGATTCAAAAAAACTTGAAATCAAAAATGAGTTGTTACATGTGGCACGTTATGCACTTTTCCCTGATCAGGAAGTACGCATTTACCGTCTGATTTTAAGGTTAGCACTAGCAGAAACGTTTTTAACTTCAGATACATTGGCTGAGGACATGTCCGTGTCACGCAATACGATTTTAAGCGACCTTGAAAAAATGGAGCTTCTACTTTATGAATATGACGTTACGCTACAACGACGTAACCACTATGGTTTTTGTTTAGCAGGCGAAGAAAGCCAGATTCGATTGTTGATGGAAATTGTTATCCAAAAAGGTATGACTGATTATGATGTTTATAACATGATGCAAACGATTGTTAATCAAGAAAAAACACAAGCAACTAATTATGGAATGCCACATGAAATGGCAACGATTTTTAACGTCACATTAACAGAGATGGCACAGTTGGTTGACCAAGAAATGCTCGATCAATTTAATTACAGTGAAATTTTAGCCATCATTTTACGCGTTGCTATAGCGACAGGTCGTTTAAAAAATACGCATACAATGAAAAGTTATAAAATTCTAGATAATCAGCAACAGCTTGAACAAAAACGAGAACTGCCATTCTTATTGATGCAAGCTGTGTTTAACTACTATCACTTTCCTAATTTAGAAGATGAATATATTTATATCTTTAGTGACATATTGATTAATTATCAAGATGCCAATATTGCAGAGTTAACTACCGCATTAATTGCAGAGGTAAGTGAAAAAGAACAAGTGCCATTTAATGCAGATCAGCAGCTTTTTAATAATCTCTTTGCTCATTTATCATTAAAACTACATAAAAAACATGTTTTTGTTAATGAATACAATCCCTTTGTGGATGATATAAAGTCGAAATATTCACACTTATTCAGACATATTCAGTTCGCTTCAGAAAAACTGATTGCCAGTTCGGCAGTGATTGTGAACGATTCGTTTGTATCTTATATAGCATTACATTTTTTAGTAGCCTATGAAAAAGCACAACCCAATCGTGATGTTGTTTCAATTGTCTATATCTGTTCAACAGGTTTGGGTGTGACAAGTTTAATCCAGCAGAAGATTATGGAAGAAGTAGCAAATGTTGAATTAGTTAGTTTTGCATCTGTCCTTAAAGCACAGGAAGTTATTAAGGAAAAAAATCCAGATTTAGTGGTTAGTATTTTTCCATTAGAAGGCATTCAACGTCCTTTTATCAAGGTACAGCCATTACCGACCGCTCAAGATATCACGATGATTAATGAGCTTGTACAAGGTGTGTTGCAAAACCGTTCCGGTGAACATAAATTAACGCGTTTAGTTGCGCGCCAACAAGTACCTAATAAACAGGGAATAGAAGATGAAAGTCGCGATCTTTTGCTGAGTGCGTTTGTGGTTTATGAGGAATTGAAACGCCTGTTTGAAGGGCAAATTCAAAGTGGTTATGAAGAAGCTTTCTTGTTGCACGTCATGATGATGGTACATCGTATTCATTTTCAATCACAGTATCAAAATGAGGGCAATGTTGTCCCCGAAACATTAGTAACAAATCAAACAGATGTCTGCGCCATTGAAAAAATTATGGCTCATAATAAACTTGCAATTAATCGTGCTGAAATAACAGCACTATTACAATATGTATGCATTGAATGAAGGAGGTAAAATGTGATGATTTTACCAATAGACGCACAAATGATAATTGATGAAAGTGAAGACCGTGAGCGAACAGCAGAAGTAGTCGCTCATACATTAGCTTTAATGTCAGTCCAAGCAATAGTACCGACAGAAATACAGGTGGTTGTACTAACGAACCATCTTAATGAAATGGTTAAACGCGCGCGTTTATCAGAAAAAATGATGACGATTGATCCGAGCATGTTCAGTGACGTTTCAAGTGAATCATTAGAACTCGCAACTGAGGTTGTACAAATGATTGGTAATCTACCTGAAGATGAATTGTATTTATTATCCATTCATTTCGAAACAGCAAAATATAACTAAAAAACAATTAGAGGAGGAAATAATAATGATAACAGTCGTAATAGCAGATCGTTTAGGAAAAGGACAAAATGTAGCAAAAGGTGTGGAAGTAGCAGGAGGACGTGCCGTTGTAGTACCAGGAATGGGCGCTGACATGCGTTTAGGTGATGTGATGCAAACAGAGAAAGCTGATATTGGCATTTCCTTTTGTGGAAGTGGCGGCGCGGGCGCAATTACAGCTGCAACAAAATACGGTTATGCGGAACGTCATGGTATGCGCTCTGTAGAGGAAGGTGTTACGGCTATTAATGATGGTAAAACAGTGCTTGGTTTTGGCTTTATGGATCAAGAAGAATTAGGCCGTCGTCTTGTCGAAGCTTATATGAATAAAAAATAAAAGTGGTGAAAGAGGGATAACAGATGGCAAATGTGAAAGAAAAAACAACGGAAATTGTAACAGTTAAAGGTTCTGGCTCGCAAAAAAAACAGGCATTTGCCAGCGCTTTGAATACGATTCATAATCAAATTTTAAAATCAGCCAATGATGTCATTGTCAGAATCGAGCCCATTGATATTGAAATTATAACGGCAGAAGCTGTGAATAGTACAGAGCGCTTTCTGTTCTTCTTTATGCCACGAAAACGCGTTGATTATCATGTGGAGTTGAAAGTAACGATTGAATTAACAAAAATTATTGTTGATAAAGTGCCATTTGTTAATAAGCAAAAGAAGACATATGAACGTTTAAGTTTACCAAAACGCAAACGTAAAAAACTTGAAGTGTAAATCATACAAAAAGAAGGATAGGTGAGTACGAAAATGGAAATCCTGATTGTTTTAATGAAATCTTTACTCATTGGGGGATTGCTTGGATTTGCGGCAGCAGCAGGTGCAGCACGAATGTTTCACGCGCCAGCAAGTCAAGGTCTAGGTGCCTTTCGAACATTGGGTGAAATGAATGCCTGTGAGGGAGATGCCGCTTCGCATTTCTCATTCGGTTTAGGTTTCTTCTTCAATGCTTGGGCATCAAGTGTTGGAGCAGGTGCCTTCACACAAGATGTTACGCATCGAGTGATACCTAACTGGGCAACCGCTGTTTTACTAACGAAAAATAAAAATGTAGCAGAAACAATGCATAATCCTAAAAAAATGGGTATAGTCGGTGGTTTAATTGGAATGGTGCTAGTCGCGTTCTTAAATACAACCGCTTCAGCAATCCCAGAATCGTTACAAGTCGCTGCTGTTGCAGTATTGGTACCGGCAGCAACGATTTTAATCAATACAGTGATGCCTGTTCTATTTTGGTTAGCTGCCATTGATGCCGGTCGTCGTTCTGGTTTTTGGGGAACGATCTTGGGCGGGTTATCTCAACTCGTAATGGGTAACGCTGTACCAGGTGTTGTTTTGGGTATTTTGATTGGTAAAGGTGTGGATGATATTGGTTGGAACCGTGTGACTAAATCAATTATGGTAGCCATCATATTATTGTTCTTATTTAGTGGTTTCTTCCGAGGTTTTGATATGCAAATGATTGAAAGTTTTAAATTAACGATTCCAAACTGGTTAAACGATGTGCATAACGTCTTTAATTTCGGTAAATAATAAAAGAGGTGAAAAAGGATGACAGAAGAAGGATTGAAACGTAATTTTTGGTACGCGGATTGGTCGTTTCCCATTTTCGTAGGAATTATGGCAGCTGCCGTTTTTGCAGGAACGCACATGTATTATGTGTATGGTGTGGGTGCTTTTAACGAGGTATCGATTGTTGCAATGCTAAAAGCGGGTATGGACGGTGGTTCTTATGGTGCAGCTGCCGCTTTTGGTGCAAGTTTCTTATTTGCGCGTATTCTAGAAGGGTCACTCGTAGGGATTCTTGATTTAGGTGGGTCCATTTTAACGGGTGTAGGTATCGGTATACCAGCGATTTTTTTGAGTATGAATATCGTCGCACCGATTACTAACTTTGGTTTGGCATTATTGACGGGTGCTATTTGCGGCTTGTTAATTGGTGGTATCATCATTCTTATTCGTAAAGTCACTATTAATGGATCGAGTTCTACTTTTGGTGCAGATGTCATGATGGGTGCTGGGAATGCGGCTGGTCGCTTTTTAGGGCCACTGTTAATTTTATCTGCATGTACAGCGTCGATTCCAATTGGTATGGGTTCAGTACTAGGGGCATTGATTTTTTATATTTGGCGTAAACCGATTGCAGGTGGTGCGATATTAGGTGCCATGATATTTGGCGCAATTTTCCCAATTGCGTTATAAGAAAGGGTGATACAAATGTATGATTTATTGATACGACAAGGCCGTTTAGCGACGGATGACATCGTCGATATCGCTATTAAAGATAAAAAAATTATAGCAGTTGCTCCCTTAATAGAAGCAGACGCTCAGGAAGTCATTGATTTGGCAGGAGAAAGTTATGTGTCAGCGGGCTGGATCGATGATCATGTTCATTGTTATGAAAAGATGACACTTTATTATGATTATCCTGATCAAATTGGAATTCCTAAAGGTGTAACAACAGTGATTGATGCTGGTACAACAGGTGCGGAGAATGTGGGAGATTTTTATGAATTGGCACAACAGGCAAACACCAACGTTTATGCGCTCTTGAATATTTCTAAATGGGGAATCGTGGAACAAGATGAACTAGCTGATTTGGCTAAAATTCAATCTGCATTAATCACTCAATCGTTGGCAGCTTACCCTGATTTTATAGTAGGGTTGAAAGCGCGTATGAGCAAAACTGTTGTGGGTGAAAATGGTATTGTCCCCTTACAAATGGCAAAAAAAATACAGTCTGAATGTAATCACTTACCATTGATGGTACATATCGGTTCTGCTCCTCCTGAATTAGAGGACGTCCTAACCGAAATGTCAGCGGGTGATGTCATGACACATTGTTACAATGGTAAACCGAATGGTATTTTTAATACAGCAGGTCAGTTGAAACCTTTTGTTCGTGAAGCCTATGATAAAGGTATTCTCTTTGATATTGGTCATGGGACGGACAGTTTTAATTTTAACGTTGCCGAACAAGCGAAAGCAGCAGGAATTATCTGTCAGACGATTAGTACCGATATTTATCATCGCAATCGTGAAACGGGTCCTGTCTATGATTTGGCGACAACGATTGAAAAAATGTTAGTGATAGGCTATTCATTGGCTGAAGTGTTACCGATGATTACTGAAAACCCTGCAGCAGCATTCCATTTGGATAATAAAGGGCAACTAGCAGCAGGATATGATGCTGATATTACTATTTTCAATTTAAAAGAGCGTCGTAAAACATTGGTGGACTCGAATGGGAACACGCGTGAAACAACGACGGTTATTGTACCATCGCATACTATTATTGGAGGGAGCGTGTATGACTGTGACTGAAGGAATAAGTTATCAAAAATACGGTTTAAAAGAAGTGATTAATGCCTCTGGTAAAATGACGATTTTAGGTGTATCAAAAGTGTCTGACAACGTATTAGCCGCACAACAATTTGGCGGGCAACATTTTTTTGAAATGAGTGATCTCGTCATCCAAACAGGTCGACATATTGCGCAGTTATTAGAGGTCGAAGATGCAATCGTTGTTTCAAGTGCTTCTGCTGGGATTGCACAAAGTGTGGCGGGAATGATTGGCCAAGGTGATTTATTCCATGCGTATCATCCTTATACAAAGAAAGTGAGTCGACGTGAGATCATTGTACCGAAGGGTCACAATGTTGATTATGGGACACCCGTTGAGGTCATGGTTGGTCTGGGTGGCGGTAAAATAGTCGAGGCGGGGTATGCTAATATGTGTCATGCAGAGCATATTGAGATGATGGTGACACCAGAAACCGCTGCTATTTTATACATCAAGAGTCATCACACTGTTCAAAAAAGTATGTTGAGTGTAGCAGAAGCGGCAGCTATTGCCAAAAAATATCAGTTGCCCTTAATTGTTGATGCAGCAGCCGAGGAAGATTTAGAAAAGTACACAGCTGAAGGTGCAAACCTTGTCATTTATAGTGGAGGCAAGGCCATTGAAGGACCGACATCTGGCTTGGTTATTGGTGATGCAACACTTATTGAATGGGTGCGATTGCAAACTAAGGGTATTGGACGTGCGATGAAAGTAGGCAAAGAAAACATTTTAGGGTTTACGACGGCAATCGAGGATTATATCCAGAACGGTAGTGAAAGTGGGCATGCGATGAAAGCGCGGTTACAGCCATTTTTAGCGGATTTAAATACAATTGCGGGCATTGAGGCAACAGAAGAACAAGACGGCGCTGGACGTGACATATACCGTGCCAAAGTAGCGGTGAGTGGTCCAGTAACGGCACTTGAAGTTGTTAAACAGCTTAAAGAAGGTCAATTGGCAATCTATACACGTGAATACCGTGCAAACAATGGTGTGATTGAATTTGATATTCGTGCAGTTAATCAGTATGAGATGACTCAAATTGTTGAACGTTTACGCAGTATTTTAAATAACTAGAGAAGAGGAAATGATATGAAAAAAACACCCCAATATATGTCAGATCGTTTATGTTTAAATGTTTTAGCAGGTTCAGTGGAAAACGCAAAAGATTGTTATGAGGCGGCAAACGGTCAAATCGTTCTTGGTGTGCTCTCTAAAAATTATGAAACGGATGAAGCTGCAATCGCTGATATGAAAAAATATGCTCATGCAACTAACAACGCTCTTTCAGTCGGTTTAGGTGCAGGTGACCCAAATCAGAGTCAAATGGTGAGCCGTATTTCAGCTATTTTACAACCCCAACATGTGAATCAAGTATTCACTGGTATTGGCGCAAGCCGTGCGTTACTAGGGCAAAATGAAACAATTGTTAATGGTTTGGTGTCACCGACAGGTAAAGTAGGGTACGTTAATATTGCAACAGGCCCTTTAAGTAGCCAAGCGCCTGCAACAGAAGTGCCAATTGAAACAGCAATTTCATTGTTAAAAGATATGGGTGGTAGTTCTATTAAGTATTTTCCAATGAAAGGTCTTGCGCATAAAGAAGAATACATTGCTGTAGCAAAAGCGTGTGCAGACTATGATTTTTATCTTGAGCCGACAGGTGGCATTGATTTAGAAAACTTTGAAGAAATAGTGCAAATTGCGATTGATGCAGGTGTGAAAAAAGTGATTCCACACGTTTATTCTTCTATTATTGATTCAGAAACTGGACTTACGCGTCCAGAAGACGTTAAAACCTTGATTCAAATGATGGAAAAAACGCTGAGTTAAGTAAATTAGAGCTAGTTGATCTGTATAAACAGTATTTTGACGTTTTCGTTGAAATACTGTTTTTTAGTGTTTTTTTGCAACAGGAGAGGTCTGCTTATTCTTAATAAAGCTAATTATGTCCTTTTTATCAGCAAAAACATACAATATTTACGAACTGTTATAGTACAGATTTAAATAAAAAGACGATTTTTAGTTTAAATATGGCGAAATTGTTACTTTTATGTGATAACGCTTACTTATTGTGTTGTTAAGGTTGGAAACCCTTACAAAATAACAACTAAAAAGAGCGTTATGATTATATGGATGGAAATTGCGAAAAACGTTGTCAAATCAGTGTTATTTGTCATTTTTTGTCCCCATCAATTAGCGATATTATCTGCTATGATAAGGATGTAAACAAATAAAACATTTGAAAAGAGGCGCTTAAAATGATTAAAATTACAGACGCTACACTTGAGGTCAGCCAGTTAATTGAAGCTGCTAAGGATGCCCAACGCTCTTATGAAAACTTTACACAAGCACAAGTTGATGAAATTATTACAGCTGTATCAGTACAGTTGGGAACAGTTGCTGAAGAGTTAGCAACACTTGCTCATAATGAAACAGGTTTCGGTAATATTAAAGATAAAATAACAAAAAATATTTACGCAAGTGAACATGTTTATAATAGTATCAAGGACATTGCAACAGTTGGTGAAATTGCACGTGATGAAGAAAATAAAATTATTGATATCGCTATTCCAATGGGTGTAGTTGCAGGATTAATTCCATCAACAAACCCGACATCAACAGTTATATTCAAAGCGCTTATCGCTCTGAAATCACGTAATGCGATTGTATTTTCACCCCATCCAAAAGCATTACAATCAATTTTAAAGGCTGCGCATTATGTTGAAAAAGCAGCAATCAGTGCAGGTGCACCTGCAGGGCTCATTCAAGTAATCGCACAACCGAGTTTGGATGCGACCAACCAACTAATGACACACGACGACATCGCTTTGATTTTAGCGACAGGTGGTGGAGCAATGGTTAAAGCTGCTTATCGCTCAGGAACCCCAGCAATTGGTGTAGGCCAAGGTAATGCGCCTGCATATATTGAAAAATCTGCAGATATTAATAAAGCGGTAACAGATATTATCAACAGTAAGACATTTGACTATGGAACAATTTGTGCTTCTGAACAATCAATCGTTGTGGATGTGGAGATTAAAGAAGCAGTGAAACAAAAACTGGAAGCAGAAGGCGCTTATTTCTTATCTCGTACAGAAGCTGATCAATTAAGCCGTTTCATTATGCGAGAAGGCGGTGGTATGAATCCTGAGCTTGTTGGTAAGCCGGTTGAGACACTTGCGGCAATTAGTGGTTTAGACATTCCAGCAGGGATTAAAGTATTGATTTCAGAGGAAACTGAAATTGGCGAACATAATGCGTATTCATGTGAAAAATTGATGCCTGTTTTAGGGATGTACACCGTTCATTCATGGGAAGAAGGCGTAAGAACTTGTAATATGTTATTGCATAATGAAGGTGCAGGACATACGGCCTTACTACATACAAGTAGTGAAGAACTTGCATTAGAATATGGCTTGAAAATTGCTGCATCGCGTGTGTTAATTAATACGTACGGTTCACTTGGTGCAATTGGTTTCACAACTAACTTAATGCCATCGCTCACTTTAGGTTGTGGGGCAGTCGGCGGTAGTAGCACAACTGACAATGTTAGTGTGATGAACCTTTTAAACATTAAACGTGTCGCGTTTGGTAAATAAGTAAAAAATAAAACACTTCAAAAGACAGCTATTAAGTCTGCTTTTGAGGTGTTTTTATTTTAAAAGCGAGTGTGATGAATAAAGGGATAGTTTAGGCATGATTTCACACACTATATAAACAAACAATTATTTTTCTAATTGGTATAATGAATAAAGTGAAATATAAATTGAAAAGGAGTATACAAATGAAATATGAATGGAGAAAAAGAGAAAAAAGCCTGTATATGACAACAGGCATTCAAATGCTTAAAATTCCAAAAATGAAGTTTATTACGATAGCAGGGGAAGGTAATCCAAATACAGCACAGTTCACCCATCAAATCGAAGCGTTATATGGGTTGTCTTATGCCATTCGAATGAAGTACAAAACAGGATATTATGAAGATCCCTTTATTTACACCGTTTACCCATTAGAAGGTGTATGGACTTCTAAAGAAAAACCAATAGATGGTGTTGTGGATAAAGAGGGCTTGGTTTATCAAATTATGATTCGACAACCTGATACTTTTAATGCTGAAAGATTTGATGAAATTGTTGAAGAAACGTATGCTAAAAAAAATAATCCGTTTATAAAAGTAGCACAGTTAATTGAGTATGAAGAAGGGCATGTCATTCAAGGGTTACATATTGGTTCATTTGATACAGAAAAAGAAACGTTTGATCAAATGGAGCAATTATTGGCTACAAATAATATGAAAAAAACGGTTATTATGGAGAAGTATCAGCATCGTGAAATTTATTTATCCGATGCGAGAAGGGTACTGCCTGAAAAGCAAAAAACGTTACTGCGTTATAAAATAATAGAGTAAGTCTAAACCTATTTTCCTTGTCGATAATTAACAAATAAAAGTAGCGCGGAAAATCCCGCGCTACTTTTATTTGTTTTGCTATTATCTAAAAAATGATAAAAAAGCTCCTGCCGAACGATGTTTTCATTAATAGTTTAATGACCTAAGGGCAAAGTATACATTTAATTTATGTAACGAAAACAAGCGGTGATTAATGTAATGAGAATTAATCGATATGATAACGTTGTCGATATTGTAAGGGGGTAAGGAGTGTATCTTTTTTAAACACGCGACTGAAATATGTCGGTTCAATATAGCCAACGGCCATAGCAATATCAGTTATATTATCAGTGGTTGATCGCAATAAATCTTTCGATCGTTGAATGCGATAATTTGTTAAATAAGCGATAAAAGTCATTCCCACCGTTTCTTTGAATAAGCGACTGACATAATTTTTGTTTAAATGTACATGATCGGCTAAATCATTTAATGTCAGATTTTTTTGATAATTGGAGTGTAAGTAAATAAACATACGGTCAACGCTTTGTTTTGTTTTATAAGTTGTTAACTTTCCGTCTCTATTAAGTAAAGATACATGGTTAAGGTTTATAATTGCTCGATGAATTGCATTTTTAACATCAGTTGACTGAAGAGGGCGCACTAAATAATCAATTGCACCTGCCCTCAAGGCAAATTGTGCACGTTTAAAATCACCAACATCATCAAATAAAACAACTTTGATAGACGGATGTAATGCAAGAATTTCTTTATATAAGAGCGAACTTTCTTCATCGGGCAATGTTAGGCTGAGTAGCAATAACTCGGGTTGCGATAATTGTGCGATTTTTAATGCTTCAGTTGCGGTTGCTGCTTCAGGAAGAACAACAGCATTTAAAAAATCTTCATTCAGAACTTGATGCAAATATTGACGTTCTTTAATATCGTTGCTGACGATCATCACGTAACACATGGACTGCCCCCTGTAATACAAATTAGTTAATATAATGTCATTTTAGCACATTAGCATAGTTATTTATAGTGTATTTAGTAGATGTTAAACAATCTAAAGTAATAAATGAAAAGGTGTATAAGATGGGGGTCGAAAAGTGGATTTAATCCAGAAAGACCAGAATAAAATCCTAACATTAAAGACATATTATTTGATATGATTATTTTGTAAGCGCAAACAAAAAGGGTGTAAGAGGGAGAGATAATCAATGGTTGAAACAATGTTTAAAGACGTAGAAGCAGTTGAAGTCGTAGATGAATTAATATCAACTGCGCAGAAGGCTCAACAAATATATGCAGGGTTCTCACAAAAACAGGTGGATCATTTAGTAGCAGTTGTATCGCAAAAACTAGGTGAACAAGCAGAAAAATTAGCAATTCAGGCTCATGAAGAGACGGGTTTTGGTAATGTAAAAGATAAGATAATAAAAAATACTTTTGCCAGCGAACACGTATACAATAGTATTAAAGATATACCGACTGTTGGGGAAATTAAGCGTGATGATATCAACCAAATTATTGAGATTGGCATTCCAATGGGCATTGTTGTGGGGTTAATTCCGTCGACAAATCCAACGTCTACTGTTATTTTCAAGGCACTCCTAGCTTTAAAATCAAGAAACGCGATTATTTTTTCACCACATCCCAAAGCGTTGAAAGCAATTATGATGACGGTCGAAATGATTGAAAAAGCGATTGTAGCAGAAGGTGCACCAGCTGGCTTAATTCAAGTTATTAAAAAACCTACTTTGGAAGCGACTCAGTACCTTATGCAACATGATAAAGCGGCTTTAATATTAGCTACAGGTGGAGGAGCAATGGTCAAAGCGGCCTATCAATCAGGCACACCCGCAATTGGTGTTGGACAAGGAAATGCGCCTACATATATCGAAAAAACTGCAAATGTTAAAGAAGCTGTGGCAGCTATTATTGAAAGTAAAACGTTTGATTATGGTACTATCTGCGCCTCTGAGCAGTCACTAGTAGTAGATAAAGAAATTTGTAAGGATGTCATAAAGGCACTCGAAAACAAAAAAGCTTACTTTTTATCTGCTGAAGAAGCACAGAAAGTAGGTGCCATCATTATGCTAGAGAATGGTGGGATGAATCCTGCAATTGTTGGAAAACCAGCTGTATTTGTCGCAAAATTAAGTGGTATCGAAGTGCCAGAAGATACGAGTGTATTAATTGCTAAGCAAACAAATATCGGTAAAGAGTATCCGTTCTCACGTGAAAAATTAACGCCCGTATTGGGTTTTTATACGGTAGAGACATGGGAAGAAGGCATGACAACTTGTAATGCATTATTAGCAAATGAAGGCGCTGGACATACTGCGATATTACATACTCAATCAGATGAACGTGTATTAGATTATGGCTTACAGATTACGGCATCACGAGTACTGATCAATACGTTAGGCGCGTTGGGTGCCATTGGTTTTACCACGAAATTGGCTCCTTCATTAACATTAGGATGCGGTGCAATCGGTGGAAGTAGTACAACGGATAATGTCAGTGTATTGAATCTTTTAAATATCAAACGCATTGCTTATGGCGTATAAGATGAATATGAATAAACGATTGAAATTGAAAAGTAGTCTATAGCGTTTACTGACACGTAATCATTGATTGCGTGTTTTTTGTTGGAATAGGTACCTAAAGTGAAGAGTGACAAGGGATAGGCTGTTGATAAAACAGTATAAATAGACTATAATTAGCAAGAAAACCTAGTTAATATTTGGTGCTGACATCTACCTATGTAAGTGTATTTATTAGTATGGATTAAAATAATAGCATAAAGGCTAAAAGGAAGTGGTAGCATGGATAAAAAATTATCTGTTTCGGAACGCTTAGCGCAAGTAGAACAAGAATTAGCTGAATTGAAGCTTCAAGTTAAGAAAAATGCAGCGTCTGTTAGTATAGAGCGAGAGGTGCCTCGACGTACGGATGAAAAAAATTCATTAAAGGAGAGACCTGCGATTCAAACGAAAAAAGTGACTGTGGTACAAACGCCCGTGCAAAGACGTCTTGCGCAACAAGCTGACAGTGCTAAAGGTCACACAACGTTAACATCAACCAAAGTAGAGACACTGCGTAATGAAGAACCTTTAAAGAAAGAACCTATAAAGACTACTTCAATTGAAGCCATGATTCGTAAAGTATTACCTAAAGTGTTTATTACCATGATAATATTCGGCGTTTTATGGGGACTTAAAATTGTAAATGATTATGGTGTGTTTGGTTTCGGTTTAAAATTGGGAATCGCCTATATTATATCGATAGCAACAGGTGTTTATGCTTACCGTATTTATCAAAAAAACAGTGTGCTCTCAAGTCACTTACTATTTGCACTTAGTTACATCATTGGTATCTTAACAACAGCCGCAGGAACTTTTTTATATGGGGCGTTTAGTCAGGGTGCAGGTTTAAGTATTGCACTACTGTATATTATGTATGGGTTGTTATTAGCGTACTATAAACGTTATCAACCACTAACAATTTTCATCGCTCTTACATCGTTGTTATTGCCATATCTATTGGAATATATGGCCGTTTCAAATAATTATATATACGCCTATGTCCTTTTAGTATTTATTGCCCTACAGTGGCTCACCGTGTCGCAATCACACGTGATGGCTTTTATTGTTAATCATCTATTCTCACTACTGGCAGTTATCTTTTTGAATGTAGCAAATTATGGTGACAATGACACGATGGGTATCATTACTCTGATGTGCTTATTGATACTTACAGCAATTACTTGGTTAGGGATGAATCAACGTTGGGGAAATAGCAGTTCATTCCATAGCGGTTTGATATATTCACTCTTAATGGTAACATTTGCTGTTTTTATTCTGATGGCAGGCTTTGAAAATTTAATTTCACATCTCATTTTGATAATTTTCTTCATCGCTATTACAGCATGGAGTTGGAAAAAAGTGGTGCCGCGTGTATCTGATATTTATCTTGTTATTACACTAATGACAATAATCACATTAGTTGGTTATTTTACAATTGATGCTGCCTGGATGTTTATCTATACGACGTGTGGTTTTGTTTTTGCGCTACTACTGGCTATTAGGTTACAAGCGCCATTCTTATATGCAACGAATGGTATTGGTTTTTTCATCTATATTTATTTGGTTATATTTAACACCCATCGACCCGTTTTTACAGTGTTAAATTTGAATGTCGTGTTAATAATTGTTGGATGTTACCTTATTTATAGTTACTTGAAAAAGACAACGAAGCTTAATAGTAAGGCAACGTTTAGTATTATTAATAGTAATATTGCTGTCTTGGAGTGGTTGCCACTTGTTACAATCGGTTTAACCTATTTCTTCATTAATCAATTATCTATTATTAGTTTCAATTATCCACTGTATTTAATTATTTTATTAGTAACAGTTGTGTTATTGTATGATGAGAAGGTTCGATTTGGAAGCCTAATGACAATTTTCCATTTGGCATTAGCTGCTTTTATTTATTGTCGTACACTAGTCAGTTTTACGTTTGGACAATCTATCTGGGTATTTTTACTTGTAGGTATAGGACTCTTAATTGTGCTGTCTTTCTTAATCTATCATGTGAAACAGCAACGGATTCTTGAAGGTCATTATGGTTTACAAACACCATGGGATAAACGTTTATCAGCAACTATCTTATTTGGGTTAATGCTATTGTTGGCGCTGAAACTGTATATGCAAACCGTGTACTATTACAATGGTAGCCAATCGATTCTTTTTATGGGGCAAACGTTATTGATTTTTGTATTTGCCTTCTATATTATGCATTGGGGATTAACTGAAAAAGTAAATGTGTTACGCATTGCTGGTTTTAGTTTAGTCATCTTAGCGCTGTTTAAACTCATTTTTATTGATCTATGGTACTTGGGCTTGTTTGTTCGCTCACTGCTGTTTATTGGTATGGGTGGTATCGGCTTATGGTTAACGTTAAAAGGGAACGAATCACGAAAAAGTAATTGATTGAGGTGAATAATTTAATGAAGGAAAAGACTGAAAGTTATCAACGCACACCTCTACAACAATGGTGTACTTGGATTAGTTTAGCAATCACTGCAGCAACAGCGTTTTATGTCGCATTTATGTATCAACAGTTGCCACAAGTGGTACCGATGCATTTCAATTTTAGCGGTGAAATTGACGGGTGGGGTGGAAAAGGCAGTGTTTGGTTTTTACCTGCTATCTCACTATTTATGTGGGTGTTACTCTTTATTTTGAGTGATCGGCCAGAACTGCATAATTATTATTACTTAAGAGAAGAAAATAAAACGGCTCAATACCGGTTTTCATGTTCACTATTAGCCGTTACGAATTTATTTATTAGTGTTGTATTTGCATTGCTTTCTCTAGATGTGATGAACCGGGCGTTAGGGGATGTGTATCCGCTCCTTTTCCAAAGCATTATTATCGTCGTTATTTTAGGAATACTTGCGATGATTGCTGCACTAGTCAGTTTACGACGCTTTAAACCAAAAAAACAATAAAAAAACGCTTCCCCTCTTTTAGAGGTAAGCGTTAACTTGTAAATGAAGTGTCAACCTTATCGGAAAATCGATGGGTTGGCGCTTTATTTATTTTTTTTTGGCCAAAAGTAGAATGTTAGTGAATATAAGAAATCAAGTGATAAAAAGAATAGCCACAGGTTAATAACATCGGTGAGCCCTTTTGTGTGACTCGTGTTGTCAATTTGAAGCACCATAATAATTAACAAAATTGATCCAAAGAAACAAGCGTACAGATGGCGAAGCGAGCCCTTTAATTTATAACGGGCTAAAGACTTTCCAGTTAATTGTTGTGCGATAGGCAACTGTTTTTCGGTAGCAGGCTTAAATTTATTGTCAATCCAAGCAAGAATAGAACGGCCACAAAAAAGCACAAGACCAATATATACTGCTGCTAGTCCATGATAGATTGTTGCGATTGTTCCATCTTTTATTGCAATTGTGGTTGCAAATAGTAACGCAAAATCAATGAATAGAGTGCCGATAAATAAGGTGACGCTTAATTTCTTTGATTTGAAGAGATAACGGCTGATAAATGCTGAAAAAAACACAAGCCAAAATAGAATTTGAGCGAAGAAAATAAACCAAAAGTTGTGATTCATGAAGTTACTCCTTTTTTTACATAATAGTATTATTATAGCATTATTTCAGTTGAAGGACGACTAAAAGTAAAGTAGTAATAGCACGGATATTTCGTTTGATGATTGTCGCAAAAGAAGTTTAATTTGCATAAAGAAGGTGAGTTCGTGTAAAATGAAGTAAAAAGCGAACGTATGTTCTTGTTTGTGAGAGGTGATGGAATGCTATATAATGATCGGAAAATGCTGAAGTGGCAAGGTTTTTTTCTTAGTGAACACAATGAGGCCTTAGCGTTGTCAAATGAAAAAGGTCCAGTTGAGGAACAACAATCTTTAGATGTTATCAGTAAAAGGTTAGAGGCTAGTTGGTTGAATAAAACCCCTGTAAACATTCAACAAAATATTATGATAAACGGTAGTTATCAATCTGCTATGAGTGGAATCGTCATGGGTTATCATTCAACGGTGGTGTATCTATTAGATGAAGAGACAAATGGTTATTGCAGTGTTCCTCTTGCAGAAATAAGGCATGTTACTCTGACAACAGAAAAAAAGTGGTATGAATGAAGAACTTTATTTATGAAGAAATGCCAAAACGCGATATTCTTTGCATAGACTGTAAATCTTTTTTTGCAAGTGTTGAAAGTGTTAGAAGAGGTGAGCATCCTTTAGAAAGTTTAGTGGTCGTAATGAGTCGTGGCGATTCAGCGGGAGGACTTGTTTTAGCATCTTCGCCGCGAGCAAAGGCAGAATATGGCATTAAAACGGGTACGAGACGATATGAGATACAACCAGAATGGCCTGTTACCATCGTTGAACCAAGAATGAATGATTATATAAAGATGAATTTAAAAGTTAATACGATTTTAAAACGTTATACGGATGATATTAACTGGTTTCCATATAGCATTGATGAGAGCTTTATTGATGTCACGCATTCTCACACGCTGTTCGGAACAACTTTAGAAATTGCGAGAGCTATTCAAACAACTATTTTTAAAGAACTGGGTTTGGTTGTTTGCGTTGGAATTGGTGATAACCCTTTATTAGCTAAGTTAGCATTGGATCATGAGGCAAAAGAAAAATACCCTTACTTAGCATATTGGAGCTACCAAGATATAGCGAAAATTTGGGCGATTCATCCATTATCTGCGATGTGGGGGATTGGTCATCGTACAGAAAGAACATTACAAAAAATGGGTATCTTTACTGTCAAAGCGTTGGCAGAGACAGATGTGGCAAGTCTGCAAAAAAAATTAGGTATTATAGGCGAACAACTTTATTATCATGCGCATGGAATTGATTATTCTATCTTAGCAGAACGCATACAACCAGTAAGTACAAGTTATGGTACGTCTCAAATTTTGGAACGTGATTATCATAATCCAGCAGAGGTGCTGGTTGTTATTCGTGAAATGGTTGATAAGGTTGCTACGCGTTTACGAAAACATCAACGAGATTGTGAAGTTTTGCATCTAGCAATCAATTATTCAAAAGGCAGTGAAGTCGCTAGCTTTTCTATTCAACGCAAAATTAATGCAACGAGTTCCACGACAAAGTTACAAGTAGTCGCCGTTAAATTATTTGAAGATAATTATCAAGAGGGACCGGTGCGTCGTATATCTATAAGCTGTGGTAAAACCGCAGCTAAAAAAACTTCGCAGCTTAACTTGTTTGAAATAATAGAAGAAACTGTCGCAAATGAACGTTTAGAACGTACGATTGACTTGATTAGAGAACGTTATGGTTATCGGGCATTAATACATGCTAGCAGCTTGTCTGAAGGGGCGACCGCGATTAAACGTTCACGCCTTGTAGGCGGTCATTAAAAATAATTTGTTTTTTCGAGACAAAATACTAACTTGATGACAGATAAAATGATAGAATTAGTTTCGACATAAAGAAAGTTACTATCAAAAAATAAGAGAGACGTTTGTATATTAGGCAAATTGTTTGATAAATTGAAGTTTCAAACTAAACGAGTTTACATATATAAATGAAAGGTATCGTGTATGAAAAAATACCCATTGCCAATTTGGATGCTCGTGATTGGTGCATTTGCTATCGGAATGACAGAATTTGTTATTATGGGACTATTAACCGAAGTAGCAACAGATTTGAAAGTAAGCGTGACTCAAGCAGGACAATTGATTACAATGTATGCACTAAGTGTGGCTATAGGTGGTCCAATTGTTGTTTTACTAACCTATAAATTAAAGCGAAAAACAACGCTTTTAATATTAATGGCCATCTTTATAATAGGCAATGCCATCGCAGGTGTTGCTGATAACTATGGCGTGATGATGTTAAGTCGAATTGTCACAGCTTTTGCTCACGGGTCATTCTTTGGCTTAGGTGCGATTATCGCAGCGAGTCTTGTTCCAAAAAATCGCCAAGCAAGTGCAATGGCGTTAATGTTTTCTGGTTTGGCCGTTGCTAATATTATCGGGGTACCTTTTGGGACGATTATTGGTCAACAATGGGGATGGCGTGCAAGTTTCTTGATTATTTCTGTTATTGGTATCATTGCTTTTGCGGGCATATGGAAGTTTGTTCCAGCAGCCGAACAACGTAAAGAAGTCTCGATTAAAACAGAACTGAGTATTTTGAAATCCGGTAGTATGTGGACGACGCTATTGATTTCGACATTCAGTTTTAGTAGTGTGTTTGCCTTTTTCACTTATATTTCACCGATTTTACGAGAAGTAAGTGGCTACGACGATAATGGTGTTGCTCTTGTCTTGATCATTTTTGGTGTGGGTGTAACGATTGGTAACTTGGTCGGTGGTAGAATTGCTGACTGGAATATTAATAAAGGTCTGATTATTCTGCTTGTATTATTAGAAATCTGGTTTGTAGTCCTTTATTTTATACAATTCAATTTCTATTTGGTGCCGTTTGGTGTATTTATCTTTGGTATCATCGCTTTTGGTTTGACACCAAGTTTACAATTTAGAAGCATGAAATTATCTCTACAAGCGCCAACGCTGGGGAGTACATTGAATCAGTCGGCAATGAATGTGGGAAATGCATTAGGAGCTTTCTTTGGAGGAATAATTATTACAGTATTGCCTTTACAATTCGTTGTTTTAACAGCACCGCTTTTATCTTTGGTTGGACTTGTCTTACTTTTAGCTCAGATATCTTACGACAAACGGAAACAGATTGTTTAAAAGAAGATAAAATAAAAAGATAAGAAGCTTGACAATTAGTCTAAATAATTGTAAATTATATTTAATTCACACTCGTTCACTTGGAATTGGAAAAGTGTAGAAAAAGAGATGTTTAGGGGGAGAAATAAAATGAAAAAAGTTTTATTAGGTACGTTAATCGCTGTTTTTGCAGTGGTGTTAGCGGCGTGTGGTAATTCAGGCAGTTCAACAAAAGAGTCGTCTGGTAAAGGTGGAGTAGATCCAGATGGTTCACTCATTATTGGTGTAGCAGGTGACCCGAGTGTTATGAACCCAAACTACGCTTCAGATCGTGTTACTTTAACTTTGCAAGAAGCACTTTATGCACCGTTATTTTGGGAACTTGATGGTAAACCAGCATTAGCTAAAAGCCTCGATGTTTCTGATGACAGTCTTGTGTATACAGTTAAATTAAAAGATGGCTTGAAATGGCATGATGGTAAAGATTTAACAGCTAAAGATGTTGTATTTACAGTTGAATCAACTTTAGATGAGAAACAAAACTCTTCTAACCGTGGTAAATTTGTTTTTGATGGCAAACCATTAAAAGTAGAAGCGGTAGATAAAACAACCGTTAAATTTACATTACCAACAGCATCTCCAGCTTTTGAAGAGACATTAAACACATTCTACCCAATCCCTGAACATATTTTTGCAGGTGTTGACAATATTGAGAAAAGTGATAAAAATAAAAAACCAGTAGGTTCTGGACCTTTCCAATTTGTTGAATATAAATCAGGTGAATATGTTGCATTAAAACGTTTTGATGATTATTTTGGTGGTAAACCAAAATTAGCTAAATTAACATTCCGTATCACAAAAGACCAAAATGCAGCAAATCTAGCTTTACAAAACGGTGAAATTAATTTAAAATCAATTCAACCAGCTGATCGTAAAAAGGTTGAAAAAGCTAGTGATGTTGATATTATCACATACCCAGAAAACCGTTTAAGCTACTTAGCATTTAACCAAAATCAAGAAGCTTTAAAATCAAAAGAATTACGTCAAGCATTATCTTATGCACTTGATCGTAAAGAATTAATTGATGCAGCATATGGTTCAGATGAATATGCAAAACCAGCAAGTTCATTCTTAACAGAGAACACAAAATTCTTCACTAAAGACGTTGAAACTTATAATACTAACTTAGATAAAGCAAAAGAGTTAGTTGATAAAAGTGGTTTTGATAAATCAACGAAATTAAGTATTTATTACTTGAACAACAGTAAAGCACAAGAAAGTATTGCGCTTTATGTACAACAAGAATACAAAAAAATCGGTGTGAACTTGGAATTGAAACCAACTGACCCGAATGCGTTAAGCAACATTACGTTAGACCGTAAAAATAAAGATTACTCAATTGCAATTAATGGTTATATCATGGGTAATGATCCAGATGCATACAAAACATTATTCCTTAGTGATTCACCATATAACTATAGTAACAACCACGATAAAAAGTTAGATGAACTATTCAATAAAGGTGCCGTTACTGTTGATGATAAAGCGCGTGAAGCAGTTTATGTTGATGTTCAAAAAAACATTGCTGACAATGCAGTCATTTACCCAATTTCATATGATAATGCGGTATTGGCATTAGATAAACGTTTTGCAGGTGTTAAAGAAGCAGAACCACAACCTGTATCAATGTTTAAAGATTACTCTAAACTTTATTTGAAAAAATAACAGGCATCAGCTGTTAAAAAAACTGGTCGACCACCTCTGTGTGGGTGACCAGTTTTTTACTCTTTAGGAAAAAGGTAGGAGATATAGAATGATCCGAACAATAATAAAGCGCGTCTTACAAATGATACCGATGTTATTTGTCATTTCGTTAATTTCATTTGCGCTCATCAAACTCGCACCTGGTGATCCGATTAACTCCTTTGTGACACCTGACATGAACCCTGATGATGTCGAACGTATTCGTCAAAGTTTAGGATTAGATCAACCCATTTATGTGCAGTATATTCGCTGGTTAGCCAATGTATTCCAAGGAAACTTTGGGTATTCAATCAGCAATAGCCAACCTGTACTGGAACAAATTTTGGAACGTATTCCTGCAACTTTAGGTTTAATGGGGACATCGCTCTTTTTAACATTGTTATTATCAATCCCATTAGGATTGGTAGCAGCAGCTTATGAAGATCGTTGGATCGATAAGTTTCTGAATGGTCTTTCGTATGTAGGTATCTCGATACCAGTATTCTGGTTTGGGATGATTTTAATTGATTTCTTTTCGATTCGACTAGGATGGTTCCCTAGTTTAGGGATGCGAACGATTGGCGAAACCTCGTTTTCGGATATGGCATGGCATGCTGTTTTGCCTGTAGTCACATTAACTTTTCAAGGGTGCGCTTCGTATTACCGTTACGTACGTTCGAATACAATCAATCAATTAAAAGAGGATTACGTGTTGTTTGGTTATGCAAAAGGCTTATCTAAATTACATGTTTTAGCACGACACGTATTAAAAAATGCGTTGTTGCCAGTTATTACGTTATTAGGTATGTCTTTGCCGCAAATTATTAGTGGCGCGTTTATTACTGAAAGTATTTTTTCATGGCCGGGTATGGGAAGTTTAGGTATTAATGCCATCTTCCAATTAGATTATCCAGTTATCATGGCAATTACTTTATTCTCGGCATTATTATTAATAATCGGAAACTTATTAGCAGATATAGCATACACAATAATTGATCCGCGCATCAGGGAAAAGGAGTGAGGGAACGATGTCAGGCTTTGAATTTGTAAAAAAACATAATGAAGGCTTTGTTAAAGAAGCAGGCGTTGTGCAAAAAACACGTAATAGCAGTACTTGGCGATTTATTTTAGCAGATAAACGTGCAATATTTGCAATCAGTGTACTAGTGATTTTGAGCGTTGCCTCACTGTTAGCCTTTTTAACACCCTATGATCAAAATGCTTTATCCATCCAAGATAAGCTCTTACCGCCTAGTGGTTCTCACTGGTTTGGAACGGATGATCACGGCCGTGATTATTTCACGAGGGTTCTATATGGTGGGCGTATTTCAATTGCAGTAGGTGTATTATCCATGATAATCGCCATTGTTGTAGGTACGCTTGCAGGAACAATCAGTGGTTATTTTGGCGGAGTGATTGATAATTTAATGATGCGATTCCTTGATATTTTTATGTCAATTCCATCATTTTTCCTTTTGATGATTTTAAATGCTTACTTAAAACCAGGAATTGGAAATATTATTGTTATCATTGGTTTGCTTTCGTGGATGGATGTGGCTCGGATTGTTCGTGCTGAAACACTAACCTTAAAAGGGCGTGAATTCGTCATGTATGCTCAATCCTCTGGTGCAGGATTTATGCGTATCATTTTGAAGCATATTATTCCTAATGCGATACCTTCTATAGTAGTTGCAGCATCTCTTAATGTCGCTGGGGCTATCTTAACAGAATCAGCATTGAGCTTCTTAGGACTTGGCGTTCAACAACCAAATGCTTCATGGGGAAGTATGTTGAACAATGCACAAGGTTACATGGGAGATGCTACCTACCTAGCTATTTTCCCAGGACTGCTAATTTTACTGACAATTTTGTCATTCAACATTTTAGGAGATGTATTTAGAAAAGCAATGGCTAGATAAATGCGAAAGCAAAACCAAACGTTCAGCTCTAAAAAAATTGGAACTCTTGAATGAGCGACTCTTTTCGTCTGATTGAGAGAGTGAAATTTAGCAGGAGTTGTTTGGCATTTGCTAGACACAAATAAAGGCACTCTCAAGCCCACTCAGAACTGAAGAGATTGGAAAAGAATGATTAGCGATTATTTTTATCGCTATGAGTCTCTTTGAAATCTCACAAGTTTTGGCTTGAAGTGCTAGATACAAATAAAAGTAAAACCAAACGTTCAGCGCCAAAGAAATTGGAACTCTTGAATGAGCGACTCTTTTCATCGGGTTGAGAGAGTGAAATTTAGCAGGAGTTGTTTGGCTTTTGCTGGAGAGTAGCGAAAGCACTTTCACACCTATTTAAAACTGAAGAGGCTTGAGAAAATACCATTTTGACATTTTGTCAGGATGGTATTTTTGAAATTACTGTTATCGTAGCGAATTTATTCGCTTACGAGAACAGTATGGGTGCTACTACCGTAGCGGATTTATCCGCTTTACGGGAGTAGTATGGGACGGAGCGAAAGCGAGTACCAAACCATGTGTTAAGTAGTAAGAGCACCAAACGGACGGAGCGAAAGCGAGTACCAAACCATGTGTTAAGCAGTAAGAGTACCAATCCTTATATCAATTCCTTAAGAGTACTAATTCAATGTTTTAGTTTTGGATTTTGGAGACAAAAAGCGGTAGAGACCTTGCTATTTAAAACTTGATTTTTAGATCTGATTTTTTTGATTATGAAATTTTCATAAGAGAGACACCTTTGAAAATGGTCTGTTTTAGGAGGTTGCTATTTTTCAAGAAATATATATTTAAAAACAGGGCTACTCTGAGATGTTATAGAACAGGCGTTTTTCATTACATTTGTAATGGGTAAAATGACAGGATAGCTAAAAAGTGAAATATAGTCTATAATTATTTTTTATAAAGGAGGAGACGCTATGCAGAATTCAAAAAACAAAACATTACGTTTAACGTTACTCGGTGTATTATCAGCAATTATTATTATTCAAACTTTTGTGCCTTTTCTTGGATATATTCCATTAGGCGTATTAAATATTACAATTATCCCTGTAACGGTAATTGTAGCAGCAGTAGTTTTAGGACCGAAAGAAGGAGCCATTATTGGAGGTATTTGGGGACTCATTGTTTTTATACGAGCTTACACAATGCCAACAAGTCCAATGGCTGCTTATGTTTTCACAAATCCGATTATTTCTATTTTGCCAAGAATTTTAATTGGATTATTGGCAGGTTATGCCTATAATGGGTTTACTAAGTTAAAGATGCGACGCTCGTTGGCGTTAGTATTATCAGGAGTGATAGGTTCACTTGTTAATACTGTGCTAGTCTTAGGGTTGATCTATGTGTTTTATAAAGAAGTTTATGCAAGTGTTTCAAACATTGCTAACGATCAGGTTATAGGAGCGTTATTGGCAATAGTAGGTACTAACGGTATATTTGAAGCAGTCTTCGCCGGAATTGTTGTACCAATTATTGCACGCCCATTAATGGGACGCTGGCGAAACCGACTGAAGTGAAAATAAAAGTGGAATAAGTGAAAGAACGATAAGCTGCTGGCATTGTTGCGTGAGCAATTGAGTGCCATTTCATTTGTTTATAACTTAAGAGTAACGTTCTAACTGCTTTATCTCAATTGGAATACCATAAAAATACGGCGCTTTAGGCTAGAAATTTTAATCGTCATAGACTGATCACCGAAAGAAAGATAAGCTCGTTCTACTTTATCCCAATTGAAATACTAAAAATCTCACTCATTAGACTAATGAAATTAAATTGTTATAGACTGGTCCATGTCTATACTCCAATTTGATTTTCAGGTCTAGTGATTTTTTTATGTGTTTATGAAATTTTGATAAAGTAAGTTTAGGTTGCTAGAGGATGTCTATACTCCAATTTTATTTTCAGGTCCAGTGAGTTTTTTTATGTGCTTATGAAATTTTGGTGAAGTAAGTTTAGATTGCTAGAGGATGTCTATTTCTGATTTAAATTTCAGGTCTCGCCGTATTTTTTTACGTTTATGAAGTTTTGATAAAGTAAGCTTGGAGTTCTGGATGCAGAAAGCAACATTAAAGATATTAATATTTAGAGGTAACGAGTTTTAATCTTGTTTGTATTAGATGAGGTAGCATTAGAAAAAAGCATATGTTCTGTTAGGTTGTGAGAACATTGTTTTGAAAACACTGAGCTTGTTTGTTATGAATTAAAAGTAGTGCTTGTTATAATAGTAAGTGGATGTAGGGTGAATAGGCTCAGCCTGTATTAGACCCATAGACAAGTAGAAAAGGTGGAATAACTAATGAAATCAGTAACAATGCCAGCATTTGAACAAGCATTCAAACAACAACCGCTTATGCTTCTTGATGTTCGAGAAAGCGATGAATTTAGTGATGGTCATATAGAAGGTGCTATATCAGTGCCACTATCAATTTTAAGTGAAGAATTAGCACGTTTAGATAAAAAAGAGTCTTATCATGTTATCTGTTTAGCAGGAGGCCGTTCAGCTCGAGCGTGTGAACTTTTAACGGACGAGGGGTATGATGTGACAAATGTAATGGGCGGCATGTCAGCATGGCCTGGAGACGTTGTTGAAGGTTAATCAAGCAGATAGTGATAATAAAAAAAGAAGACTTTCCTTTAATGAGGAAGTCTTCTTTTTTTGTTAGATATTACAAGAACCATCTGCACAATCAGCTGCATCAGGAATAAGTTTTTCGGGTTGAACAATTTTTTCTTTTTCTTTGATTTGTTGAATCACTGCTTTAAATTGAGCAGTCGGTTGAGCGCCAGAAACAGCGTACTTACCGTCGAATAAGAAGAAAGGAACACCTGAAATACCTAAATCACGTGCACGTTGTTGATCATCACGAACACCTTTTGTGTATGCATCTGAACGTAAGACTGCTTCTGCTTTTTCAGAATCAAGTCCTGCTGCATCCGCAAGTTCTAATAAAGTACTGTTGTCATTAAGATAAGCACCTTTTGTGAAATAAGCATCAAGTCCTTTTTCAGTCAACTCGGCTTCTTTGCCTTCTTCACGAGCGTAATGACTTAAACGATGCATTTTTAATGTGTTTGTAGGTTTGATATGATCGAAATCATAATCCAAACCAGCTTGTTTTGCCATATTAATAACATTTGCGTTCATGGCATCAGCTTCTTCAACAGAAACATTATATTTTTCAGATAACATTTCGCGTAAGGGTGCTAATTTTTCAGCAGGTGCAGTAGGATCAAGTTCAAAACTACGATAAGAAACTTCAATGTTCTCATCACCATCCACAGCGGCCTCAAAGTTACGTTTACCTATATAACAAAATGGACAGGCATAATCAGACCAAATTTCAACTTTCATAAAAACGCTCCTTTAATAATTAGTAGTCACTTCTAAAAAGTAAGTGTATAACTCTAGTTTAGCTAAATTAACAGGAAAAGCAATTATGTTGCTCAAAAGAGGGTAAAACTAAGTAATTGTGAATATTTCGTGTGTTTATTCTTCGAAAAGAAATTAATTTCAAAATTATAAGCAGAAAAGGTTTACAAATAGTGTAATTCGTTTTATTATATTGGTATAGACCTTTTATTCTGAATGGAGGAG
Organism: Brochothrix sp.; assembly: GCF_017549435.1. Classification (NCBI taxonomy): domain Bacteria; kingdom Bacillati; phylum Bacillota; class Bacilli; order Caryophanales; family Listeriaceae; genus Brochothrix; species Brochothrix sp. The sequence goes on along the minus strand of NZ_JAFYUW010000081.1, from coordinate 2,446 downwards.
AAGTAGATGTTAAAAGTAATGAAAGACGTAACTATTTATACACATGATGGTGTTATTGAAAACGGATACATTCGCTTCGATGAAAAAATAAAAAAAATAGGCATTATGGATGAGTACGTGGCTGTAGCCGGTGAAGAAATCATTAACGCGCCAAAAGGTAGTCGATTGATTCCAGGGTTCATCGATGTGCACACTCATGGTGGTTATTCATTTGATGTAATGGATGCTGATCCTGAAAAATTAGAAATTCAAATTAATTCAATGTTACAAGAAGGGATTACATCAATTTTCCCAACGACAATGACACAAGCACCAGAAGCAATTGAAAAAGCTTTAGCAAATATTGCGGAGTCTGCAACGCGTATTCCACAAATTCAAGGGATTCATCTTGAAGGCCCTTATGTATCAGTGATACATAAAGGTGCTCAACCAGAAGAATATATTAAAGCGCCTGATTTAGAAGAGTTTAAACGCTGGAACGCAGCAGCAAACAATTTAATTCGTTTGGTAACATATGCACCAGAAAATGAAAACACACGTGTTTTTGAAGATTACCTTGTTGAACATCATATTATTCCGTCAATGGGACATACTGATGCGACTCGTGCACAGCTTGCGCAAAGTAAAGTCAGTCACGCAACGCACTTATTTAATGCCTCACGTGGGCTTCACCACCGTGAAGCTGGGACAGTAGGACATGCGTTATTAGAACGTAATATTATGGCCGAGTTGATTGTTGATGGTATTCACGTGACACCTGATATGGTGAAGTTAGCCTATCAAATGAAAGGTGTAGACCACATTACGGTTATTACCGATTCAATGCGAGCAAAAGGTTTAGAAGAGGGTGTATCTGAACTAGGTGGTCAAACTGTTTATGTTAAAGATAAACAGGCACGTCTTGAAGACGGCACATTAGCAGGTAGTGTTTTAACAATGGATGATGCATTCCGCAATATGATGTTATTTACAGGTTGTTCAATTGCAGACGCAATCCAAATGACATCATACAATCCAGCAAAAGAATTTAATTTAGCACATAAAGGCGATATTGTTGAAGGCAAAGATGCTGATTTCGTACTTTTAAATACGGAAATGCAAGTTTCTGAAACTTATTCAATTGGACGCCGTTATCAATGGGAGGAAAAATAAATGAAAATTTTTGTAAGTAAAACAAAAGCAGAAGCATCAAAAGAAGCGTACGAGGTATTTGCTAACGATATTAGTAAAGGTGACATTAAAACAATTGGTTTAGCAACAGGTTCAACACCGTTAGATTTTTACAAATATGCACGTGAAGCACAACCAAATTGTGAAAATATCACAACAGTTAACTTAGATGAATATGTTGGTTTAGCGCCAGACCATGATCAAAGCTACAATTACTTCATGCATGAAAATCTTTTTGATTCAGTTAAATTTGAAAAACATTATTTACCAAATGGTTTAGCTGAAGATTCTGAAGCTGAATGTGCACGTTATGATAAAGTATTAGATGAAAACCCACTTGATTGGCAATTATTAGGTATAGGTGGAAACGGTCATATTGGTTTTAACGAACCAGGAGCTTCTTTTGAAGGAACAACACAACGTGTTAAATTAACAGAAGCAACATTAGAAGCAAATGCTCGCTTTTTCGATTCAATCGATGAAGTGCCAACAGAAGCTTACTCAATGGGAATTGGTTCAATTTTGAAAAGTAAGAAAATTGTTTTATTAGCTTTTGGTGAAGAAAAAGCAGCAGCAATTAAAGCGATGATTGAAGGACCAGTAACGAATGAAGTGCCTGCAACAGCATTGCAAAGCCACGATAACGTTATGGTGTTCTTAGACGAAGCAGCAGCAAGTTTGTTGTCGAAGTAATACATACTAAATAATAATAAGTGACATCCTGATAAATTTTATTGGGGTGTTTTTTTGTTCAATTAAAGTGCTTTAAATTAGCTTTTTTCAAAGCGCGAATCATTGAAAGGGTAAAAGTAAATATGCTAGTATAGAAAAGAAATAACAATTGTAACTGAAAAAGGGGGCTAGCAGATGAGAGTGCTTTATGATACACCAACGGCAACAGAGTTTGTTGGTTTAAGGGTAGCGGCAGGTTTATCACCACGTAAAATAGAACATGCTGAAATAGGGCTAGCAAATAGTATTTTCACGGCAACGATTCGTTCGGATGACAATGAATTGATTGCAATGGGGCGTATTATCGGTGACGGTGGTTGTAATTTCCAAGTGGTGGATATTGCAGTGCGACCAGATCATCAAGGTAAAGGACTAGGAAAGAAAATTATGGAACATATTACTACATATATTGAGACGGCAATATTTGAAGACAGTTATGTGAGTTTGATTGCCGATGGCGAAGCGCATAAATTGTATGCGCAGTATCGTTTTGAACCGGTTGGTCCAAGTGGCCGTGGAATGTATTATGAACGTCAAAAAAAGT
>NZ_JAFYUW010000080.1:0-15771 GCF_017549435.1 Brochothrix sp. | reverse complement strand
GGATTTGGTTTAGGTTTAGAGCGTTTAGTAGCATACGTAACAGGTGTTGAACATGTGCGTGAAACAATTCCGTTCCCACGTTTGTTAAACCGTATCTACCCATAAATAAAAGCTCAGACCACAAGCTTAACACCAAAGCATTTGGAATCTTTGACAAACGACTAGTTGTGTCGGTAGAAGAAGATGAAAATGGACAGGTGTTAGTGGTCTAAACTAGATAATAAATAAAAGTACAGACCACAAGATATAAATCTGAGACGCATCATCCAATTATTGTGATGGTGCGTTTTATTAATACAAGGAGGTACTGATGGATTATCAATTTTTAGCTAAAAGCATGATGGCTGGTTCCGTTAACCTGCCTGTACCTTTGTTACAATATCACCACCAATTAGGTTTGGAAGATACAGATGTGTTGTTATTAATTCATCTACATGGTTATATCCAACAAGGCGAATATTTACCACCTATTGCTGAATTAAGTAAACGGATGGCGCTGACACAATCGGAGTGTTATATTAAAATACAAAAACTGATTGATGCTAAAGTACTTAAAATTAACACTGAAATTGATGCACAACGTCGGGTAACTGAAAGATATGATTTAACACCACTGTGGGAAAAAATTGCACTCCAGGTTGTTAATCAAGTTGAGGATGAAGTTGTAGAAGAAAAGCAGGCTCGTGATATGAGTATGTATGCCTTGATTGAGCGAGAGTTCTCGCGACAATTATCACCTATTGAAGGTGAAACAATTGCTAATTGGACTGAACTAGAACATTATGAACCAGAACTTATTAAAGAAGCGTTGAAGGAAGCTGTAATTGCAGGCAAAAAAAACATTCGTTATATTGATCGGATTTTAAGTAATTGGCAAGCAAATGGTGTTAAAACCTTGGATGATGCTAAAGCTGCTAGCCGTGAATTTGGTACTCATACGATGAAAACAAATACCAAATCATCCCCCAATTTAACCAGTGAAGCAAAACCAGCAAAACCATTTAAGATGTATAATTGGTTAGACGATAATAAACCAAAAACATAGGTGTAAAGGAGAATGATATGCTCTCTAAGCAAAAGACAACTGAAGTAATTGCAGAGATGGGTGAGCTTTTTCCAAATGCTCACTGTGAATTGATACATGAAAATCCGTTTGAATTGTTAGTTGCTGTCATGTTATCGGCGCAATGTACAGATAAACTTGTTAATCGTGTCACGGAAAACTTATTTGAAAAGTATAAAAAACCGACAGATTATCTCGAAGTGCCATTAGAAGAACTGATGGATGATATTAGATCAATTGGTTTATATCGGAATAAAGCTAAAAACATTCAAGCAACAGCTAAAATAATTCATGAACAATATAACGATGAGGTACCAGAATCAATGAAAGCACTCGTGAGTTTACCAGGTGTTGGACAAAAAACAGCAAATGTTGTGATGTCAGTGGCATTTGATTACCCAGCAATTGCCGTAGACACACATGTCGAACGTGTTTCTAAACGATTGGGTATTTGTCGTTATAAAGATAATGTTAAAGAAGTGGAAATCACGCTTCAAAAAAAGATACCGCAGGAATTATGGTCGGTATCACATCATCGAATGATCTTTTTTGGACGTTATTTCTGTACAGCACGATCACCAAAATGTCCAGAATGTCCCTTCCTTTCTTTTTGTCGTGAAGGTAAAAAACAAGCAAAAGCACGAGGTTTTGACGGTTGATAAAACAGTAACAGCTACGATTGATAGGCAGCGACACTTTTTTGTTGCTGCTTATTTTTCATCAAACATTGTGGTTGCGCTTTCATTCTAGTCGTGTTATTATAAGGTTAGTTAAAAACAGGCATGTGACTGGTAAAGCAGGCAGGACCTAAATAAAGCAATTTTCAACTATTATCATGAGGTTGAATGTTTTATTTAGTTTCTGCCTGTTTTTTTGCGTAATATTTGGCCAATATTGCGTAACTACCTAAAAAAGGAGCGTTAGTTATGGATTATAAAGAAACCGCTAAATCAATTTTAAAATTAATTGGTGGCAAAGAAAATGTTTCTCATCTTGAACATTGTTCGACTCGATTACGTTTTACTTTAAAAGATAATCAAATAGTCGATACAGATAAACTTGAAAAAGTAGATGGGGTCATTGGTGTTCGCCAAAATGTTCAAACGCAAGTAATTATTGGGAATGAGGTTGTAGAGGTTTACGATGAAATAAAACCATTAATAGGTGAAGTTTCTCAGACTAATACATCAAAAGAAAAACAAAAAATAGGGGCAGTTATTCTTGATTTTATTATTTCTATCTTCCAACCATTAATACCAGCAATTGCTGGTGGTGGTATCTTAAAATCACTGCTATTACTTGGATCAGCAACTGGGGTGATGAACGACCAAAGTTCAACTTATCAATTATTGAACCTGATCGGTGGCGCACCCTTGTATTTCTTACCGATTTTAGTTGCAATCACAACAGCTAATAAATTAAAAGTGAATCAATTAGTTGCAGTCTCTGCAGTTGGTGCGTTAATTCTACCTGAAGTAACAACCATGCTAGCTGACGGAACATCATTTTTGGGAATGGGAGTAACTAATATTGCTTATGCTTCCCAAGTCTTCCCAGCAATTTTGACAGTTCTATTTTATGCTCAAATTGAAAAACTATTTACTAAAATTTCACCGAAACCGATTAGAATTTTCTTTGTACCTATGATGAGCTTATTAATCACTGTGCCAATCGCGCTACTTATCTTAGGCCCATTGGGTTATAACGGCGGTACAGTTTTCTCAGCAGTGATAATTTGGTTATACAATCATTTTGGTTGGGTGGCAACTGGCTTACTTGCGGCAGTACTTCCTTTCATGGTTGTTACGGGTATGCATAAAGCGATGATTCCTTATGCTGTTTCATCAATGAGTAAAATGGGTGCGGAATTATTATATTTACCAGCTTCATTAGCTCATAATATTGCAGAATCGGGTGCGTCGTTTGCTGTTAGTATTAAAACAAAAGATAAAAAATTAAAAGCAACAGCAGTATCAGCAGGTATTTCAGCCTTGTTTGGAATTACTGAACCTGCCTTATACGGCGTAACAATTTTACATAAACGCGTCCTATATAGTGTGATGTTTGCTAGTTTAATTGGTGGTAGCTTTGCTGGAATTATGGCAATCAAAGCATTCGCTCTAGTTGGACCTGGATTGGCAAGTATCACAATGTTTGTTGAAAAAGTAAATCCCATGAATTTAGTGTGGGCGTTTGCTACATTCGGTATTTCTTTTGTTATAGGTTTTATTGCCGTATTAATTATCTATAAAGACCCACAAGATGTTTCAGAAGAGGTGTTAAAAGAAAACGGATTAGAACATTTAACAAGTCCTACTAGTGGAGAAATTGTCTCACTTTCATCAATCAATGATGAAGTCTTTGCAAGTGGCATGATGGGTGATGGCCTTGGGATTGTTCCAAAAGAAGGAGAATTGGTTGCGCCTGAAGAGGGTGAGGTAACAATGGTGTTTGATACGAAACATGCTTTAGGATTAAAAATGAATAACGGTGCAGAAATATTGTTTCATATTGGTTTAAATACTGTGCAGTTAGCGGGTGAAGGATTCGAAACATTTGTTAACGTTGGAGATAGAGTAATTAAAGGACAAAAATTAATAGCTTTTGACTTAGATAAAATTGTTGCAGCTGGATATGATCCAACCGTTATTTGTGTCGTTACGAATAAAGAATCCTATCAAGTGAAATCAATACATCAGTCTGAGTCGGTAACAACGGATACGGAAGTTTTATCAATCGTACCCATTGTTTGACAAAAAAATTAATAATAGGAGGACAATATGAATAAAACAAATGAATTTCCAAAAGATTTTTTATGGGGTGGTGCAATTGCTGCCAATCAAGTGGAAGGCGGGTGGAACTTGGATGGTAAAGGACTCTCAGTAGCTGATATTGCAAGTTACAAACCAAATATCGATAATAAAGATTATGCAGCTCATATGGAGATATCAACGTCTAAAATTGAAGAAGCGATTGCCGATAAGAGTGATAAATGGTATCCAAAACGTCGTGGGATTGATTTTTATCATCGTTACAAAGAAGATTTAGCGATGTTTGCTGAATTAGGTTTTAAAACACTGCGTCTTTCGATTGCTTGGAGCCGTCTATTTCCAACGGGTGAAGAAGAAAAACCGAATGAAGCGGGCGTTGAGTTTTATCGCAATGTCTTTAAAGAAATGAATCGTTTAGGTATTAAACCAATTGTGACACTTTCTCATTATGAAATGCCATTATCCCTAAGTCTAAAGTATAATGGTTGGGTAGAGCGTCGAGTGATTGATGATTTTGTGAGGTTTTCAACGGTTTGTTTTAAAGAATATGATGAATATGTTGATTATTGGTTAACATTTAATGAAATTGATAGTATTCATCGTCACCCCTTCACAACAGCAGGCATTATTCCAGATAAATGCACGACAGGTAAAGAAGAACAAGAAGTTTATCAAGCACTTCATCACCAATTTGTCGCAAGTGCATTGGTCACAAAAGTTGCTCACGAAGTGAATGCAAAAAATCAAGTAGGCTGTATGTTGACGAAATTGATGACTTACCCATTAACTTGTGCCCCGCTTGATGTAGAATTAACATTGAATAAAAACCTCGAAAATCATTTTTATACGGATGTTCAAGTTAAAGGTGAATATCCTCGAATGATTGAAATTAATTTGGAAAACCGAGGCATTCATTTAGATATATCAGACGAAGATCGTCGCATTTTAAAAGAAAACACAGTAGACTTTTTAACTTTTAGTTACTATATGTCAATGGCGGAATCTGGTGATCCAGAGGCTGAAAGAACACCAGGTAATACGGTCTTAGGTGTTAAAAACCCCTATTTACATTCAACTGATTGGGGTTGGCAAATTGATCCTAAGGGGCTGAAAATTTCAATGATTGAATTGTATGATCGTTATAGAATTCCAATGATGATCGTTGAAAATGGTATGGGGTCTGTTGATCGTATTGAAAATGGTGAAATTCATGACCCTTATCGCGTGGAATATTTTAAAGAGCACTTCAAACAAATGAAAGAAGCGATTGATGAAGGTGTTGATTTGATTGGTTATACAAGTTGGGCACCCATCGATTTAGTAAGTGCGGGGACATCACAAATGTCTAAACGTTATGGCTTTATCTATGTTGATGCAGATGATGAAGGTAACGGTACATATAACCGAATGAAAAAAGATTCGTTTGATTGGTATCAAAAAGTGATAGCAACTAACGGGGCTAGTTTAGCTGACGAGTGATAAGGAGTGAGTTTAAATGATTTTAGTGAAAAAAATATTGAACTCAAGTGTTGTTTTGGTAGATAATGATGGACAAGAAATGATTGCCTTAGGTAAAGGGATTGGCTATGGAAAGAAAAATGGAGATATCATTTCAGATTCAGTTGTTGATAAAATTTTCTTGCCAATTGAAGCAAAAAAATCAACCCACTTTGCAGAGTTAGTTAATGAAATTCCAATAAAGTTTTTTGAAATAACGAAAGAGATTGTATCTTTGGCAGAAACTGAATTGTCTTATCAATTAAATCCTTCGATTTATTTAACACTATCAGATCATCTGCACTTTGCTGTTGAACGGAATGAAAAGGGGATTAATACATCGAATCGCTTGTATTGGGAGATTAAAAATTATTATCCAAAAGAGTATCATGTTGGTGAAGTGGCGCTTAAACAAATCAAAGAGAAACACTCTTTTAATTTACCAGAAGAAGAGGCTTCTAATATTGCTTTTCATCTTATTAATGCTCAGTCAGATATTGCTGAAGACCAAGATGGGCTAAGAAAAGCTAAATTAGTTGGTACCCTTGTTAATATGGTAAGGTACTCCATTCAACACAACTTAGATACAAATTCAATCCATTATACGCGATTTATTACCCATGTTCGTTTTTTCGTCGACCGTTTTTTCTCAGGAGGCTTAATTCAAGAAAAAGAAGACGAATTGTATCGACAAATGTGGTCGTTATATCCAGCTGCTATGGAGGTAGCAACGAAGGTGAAAAGTTATGTTGATCAAGCCTATAATACAAAGATACCAGAAAATGAAATTGTCTATCTAGGTGTTCATATTAATCGACTAATGAATCATACACTACTGAATAAAGAGTGATAGATAAAGCTATAAAAGCACAATCCTCAACTGGATTGTGTTTTTTATTATTTTATTACATAAATGATTATTTTTTTGTCTATAAGTGGCTTGTAATTGACAAAAAAACGAGTGCCGTCTATGATAAGAATGTAATTATTTATCAGGGTATTGAGCACAAAAAGGAGAGTGCACGGCATGGCACAACCAACCAATCGCGCATTGGAAATGCAAAAGACACGTCAACGTATCGTCGCAACTGCAGAAGCATTATTTATGGATAAGGGGTATCGTTTTGTAACAACCCGTGAAATTGCCAAAGAGAGCAATATCACGCAACCTGCACTCTATCATCATTTTAAAGATAAAGAAATGATCTATGTTGCAGTTATGGATGCTGTTACCACAGATGTTCGAGAGCATTACGCAACATTAAAACTGGATGAATTAGCGCTAAAACCGGCGTTAATTTCGTATTTTGAATTATTGATTGTTAAACATCCTTCTAACTTAGCAATGATGATTAATGATATAAACAGTCAATTTTCAGAAGCTAACCGTCTGTTCTTGTTTAAAATGTGGCAATCGACTTATTTTATTCCAATGACAACGTTTTTTGAAGATCGAATTAAAAAAGGCGAACTACGATTGGATAAAACGGCGTCTTCAATGACCCAGTATACTTTTGGAGTTGTTATGTCGCTAGTCTCGTTGAAGCTTCCTCATCAAACGGATGAACAACTTTTGATTAAAATAAGCGAAAGTATTGATTTTTTACTTGAAGGTTTAGTATAATTAAAGAAGTTAAGATAAGCCTTTTGCAGAAAAGGTTTTTTTTATAAATTTTCACTTATCGAATGATAAATGAAAAAAGGAGGAATAATATGTTTTTAGGGTGGAAGGAAATTAAGCATGCAAAATTGCGATATGGTTTAATCATAGGGGTTCTTGTACTTGTTAGTTATCTTGTATTTGTATTATCTGGATTAGCAAATGGTCTAAAAGATATGAACCGTCAAGCAGTTGATCAATGGGATGCATCAAGTATTGTATTAACGTCGGATTCTGATGTGAGTTTGACAGCCTCAACGTTGACGCTTAAAGAAGGGAAAGCGATAGATGTTCCTGAGAAAAACAAAGCGTACATAGGTAATATGGCAACAGTTATTAAGAAAAAAGGAACAGAAGATAAAGAAAAAATCACTCTTATGGGGATTGAAAAAAATCAGTTTATCATGCCTGAAATCACTAAAGGTAAGGCCTTTGCCAAAGAAGGTGAAGTTGTTGCTAATGATTCTTTAGAGGATGCGGGTTATAAAATCGGTGATACTTTTACAGTGGCATCATCTGAAAAAGAAGTGAAAATTGTTGGTTTTACAACAAAAGCAAAATTCAATGCCGCGCCAGTCTTATATACATCAATGGCTTCTTATCAAGATTTAAAATATGGAAAAGTTGATGAAAAAAATGCGCCTATAAATGCGGTTGTTTTAAAAGGTGAAGACGCGAGTAAAGTGAAGGTATCTAAATCTTTAGAAGTCACACCAATTGAGACTTTTATTGAAAAATTACCAGGATACAGCGCTCAAAATCTCACATTAAACTTTATGATTATCTTTTTGTTTGTGATTGCATCGATTATTATCGCAATCTTCTTGTATGTTTTAACAATTCAAAAAGTAAGTATGTTTGGAGTATTAAAAGCGCAAGGAATTTCAAGCGCGTTCCTAGCACGTTCAGTTGTTGCACAAACATTTATATTATCAGTTATAGGTGTTTTAATTGGTTTTGGCCTAACCGCAATTACTGGAGTTGCTTTACCTGCTGCAGTTCCAATTTCAATTGATTACGTGACATTAGTCTTTTATGCGCTGATTTTTGTAGCGGTGGCGATACTTGGTGGACTTGTATCCGTACGTACAATTGTGAAAATTGATCCATTAAAAGCGATAGGGGGTTAAGAGATGTCGATTTTAGAATTAAATGACGTAACAAAAACATATGGTGAGGGTCATAAAAAAGTAGAAGCGTTAAAATTAACTAACTTTGTAGCGAATAAAGGTGAGTTAATCGCTATTATTGGACCATCTGGATCAGGTAAAAGTACGTTTCTAACGATTGCTGGTGGCTTACAAACACCATCAAAAGGCAGTATTCTTATTAATGGCACAGATTTTACGAACATGAAAGAAAAACAACGGGCAGCGACACGTTTGCAAGAAGTTGGTTTTATTTTACAAGCATCAAATCTCGTACCATTTTTAACAGTAGAAGAACAATTGACGTTATCGGACAAAGTGAAGAAAAATAATATGAATGCAAAAGAACGAAAACGTTTGTTGGAAGAGTTAGGAATTGAGGATTTACTAGCTAAGTATCCAGCAGATTTATCTGGTGGGGAGCGTCAACGTGTAGCCATTGCAAAAGCTCTTTATACCCAACCAAGTCTGATTTTGGCTGATGAGCCAACCGCATCGCTCGACTCGGATCGTGCATTTGAAGTGATGAAAATACTTTCGCGTGAAACGAAAGAAAACAATAAAGCAACCATCATGGTGACGCATGATCAACGTTTAACACAGTTTTGTGATCGAGTTTATAAAATCGTTGACGGCACCCTAAGTGAACAATAAAAGCAAAATCCACTCATTATAGATAGTGTTTTGAAATTTAAAAGTTATTAGTGGGTGTAGCTAGAAAAAAACAAAAGTAAAACCCACTCATTCAATAACGATTAAATTGGAACCACTGAAAACGATAACAGTCTGTTAAATGGTGACTAGCTTGAATGAAAATGAAGAAGGCTATCTGTCCCTACTGATTTTTTTGAAAGAAAGTAAGCCATTGGCTGTTATAGTTGGAGAAAAAATTAGTGTGATGCTTTTTGAATAACGATAAAAATTCAGCAGCCATTTATGGCTGCTTTTTTATTCTTAGGCAGTGTATAAATAATTCGATAGTGAAAAAAACGGCTAATTTAAAGATAGTTCATGAGGGACTTAATGTGCTTTTTTCATGATAAAAGTAAGCTTTTTTGAAAGAATCTATGAAAACACAAGCCATTTGCGCTAAAATAAGTTATAATTAAAGACGAGTGTAGTGCGAGAGAGAACGTAGAAGGCTCGCCACAAAGGAGAGAAAATCGAATGACAGAAAAAAAATCGAAATTTGATATTTTTGGGTTCAAGCCATTTATTAACGAAGCAATTGCTAAAAAGGCTTTCTTTAAACCAACAAAAATTCAAGAACAATTAATGCCAACAATTCACCGTGGTGAATCTGCAATTGGACAATCACAAACAGGAACAGGTAAAACACATACTTACTTGTTACCATTATTGGATAAAATTGACCCTTCATTGAATGAAGTGCAAGTGATCATCACTGCACCAAGTCGTGAGTTAGCAACACAAATTCACGAAGAAGCACGTCAAATTGCAAAATTATCAGACCCGGAAATTCATACGCGTCTAATGATTGGTGGAACTGATAAGAAACGTGCAATGGGGCAACTCAAAACACAACCGCAAATCGTTATTGGGACACCAGGTCGTATTTATGACCTTATGCGTGAGAAAGCATTAGAAACTTATACAACAACAACACTCGTTGTCGATGAAGCTGATTTAATGTTGGACATGGGATTCCTTGAAGACGTAGATAATATTGCAAGTCGTTTAGCTGAAAAATTACAAATCTTAGTTTTCTCTGCAACTATTCCAGAGAAATTAAAACCATTTTTAAAGAAATATATGGAAAACCCGCGTTATGCGCATATTCAACCTGAAGCGATTATCTCACCAACAGTAACAAATGTACTTGTTGATTTGAAAAGTAAATCGCGCGAACACTTAATTTATGATATTACAAAAACAATGACACCGTTTATGGCGTTAATTTTCTGTAATACAAAAGCTGACGCAGATACTTTAACAGAGTTCTTATTAGAGAAAGAGCTTAATGTTGCAAAAATTCATGGTGGCGTACCTGCTCGAGATCGTAAACGTATCATGAAACAAATCCGTAACCTTGATTTCCAATATGTTGTTGCAACTGATTTAGCAGCACGTGGCATTGATATTGAAGGCGCAAGTCATGTGATTAACTACAACTTGCCAGATGATCCTGATTTCTTTATTCACCGTGCAGGTCGTACAGGTCGTGCAGGACAAGAAGGAATTAGTATTTCAATCTATGAACCAGAAGATGAAGAGAAATTAGTAGCACTTGAAAAACGTGGTGTTGAATTTGAATACAAAAACCTTAAAAAAGGTGAATGGATTCAAATGGCTGACCGTAACCGTCGTAAATATCGTAAAGAAAAACGTGACGATGTTGATCCACGTATTGGTGGAATGGTTAAAAAAGCAAAAGCAAACATCAAACCTGGTTATAAGAAAAAAATTAACCGTGCGATTGAAAAAAATAAAGAACGTGCAAAACGTGCTGGTACTCGTGCTGGTAAAAACTCGCAAGGTAAACATAATTAATTAGGAGGTAGCTTATGTTGAAAATTGGCTCACATGTGTCAATGGCTGGCAAGCGCATGTACGCTGGCGCAGCAGAAGACGCACATAGTTATGGCGAAACGACTTTCATGGTTTACACGGGCGCACCTCAAAATACGCGTCGTAAACCAGTGGAAGAACTAAATATTGAAGAAGGCCAAGCATTAATTGAAAAATATGGTATGAGTGACATTGTCGTTCATGCACCATATATTATTAATCTTGCCAATACGACAAAACCAGAAACCTTTGAATTGGCTGTAGAATTTCTAACAAAAGAAATTTTACGTACTGAAGCGTTAGGTGTTAATCAAATTGTCTTGCACCCAGGTGCGCATGTTGGTGCTGGTGCTGATGTTGGGATTGCTCGTATTATCGAAGGGTTAAATCAAGTGCTTCATGCAGACCAAACAGCTCAAATTGCCTTGGAAACAATGGCAGGTAAGGGTACTGAAATTGGTCGCTCATTTGATGAATTAGCACGTATTATGGATGGTGTGACTCACAGTGATAAGTTATCAGTTACGTTAGATACCTGCCATGTGAATGATGCTGGATATAACATCAAAGAAGATTTTGATGGTGTATTGAATGAATTTGATAAAATTGTTGGTTTAGATCGTTTGAAAGTTTTACATATTAACGACAGTAAAAATGAACGTGGTGCTGGAAAAGATCGTCATGCCAATATTGGTTTTGGAACAATCGGATTTGAAGCACTTAACTATATCGTTCATCACCCACAATTGACAGAACTGCCTAAAATATTGGAAACACCCTTTGTTGGTGAAGATAAAAACAATAAAAAAGCACCTTATCGTTTAGAAATTGAAATGTTTAAGAAACAAACATTCGATCCTGATATACTTGCAAAAGTGTTAGCTGAATAGAAGACTGAGCCACTCTGTGTCATTGGGGTGGTTTCTGTCATAAAAAAGAGATGAAAAGAGGAATCAAATAATGAGTTTATGGATTGTCGCAATTGTACTGGGAATCGTTGAAGGTTTGACTGAATTTTTACCAGTATCATCAACAGGACACATGATTTTAGCTGCTGAGTTAATGGGTGTTCAAAACACTTGGAAGCAAATTAATACCTTTGAAGTCGTTATTCAACTAGGATCAATCATGGCGGTAGTTGTGGTCTTCTGGCGTCGTCTTTGGGCAGTTGTAGGTGTTAAAACAGGTGAATACAAAGGTCGTAAGAATCAGTTAAATCTTATTCACGTTATTGTTGGTTGTATTCCAGCTATCATTGCCGGATTGATTTTTGACGATATGATTGATAAGCATCTGTTCTCTTATCAAACTGTTATTATCGCATTAATTGCAGGTGGTATTTTAATGTTGATTGCTGAAAAAGTTGCGCATAAAAATCGTAATTTATCGGAAACACTCGATCAATTATCATATAAACAAGCATTATATATTGGTTTTTTCCAAGTATTAGCTTTGTGGCCAGGTTTTTCACGCTCTGGTTCTACGATGTCAGGTGGTTTAATCGTTGGAGTGGGTCGTAAGACAGCTGCTGAGTTTTCATTTATTATTGCTGTGCCAATGATGATTGGTGCAACGGGATTAAAAGTATACAAAGCACTTGATACAATGACAATGAGTGATGTTCCGATTTTTATTGTCGGAAGTATTGTTGCATTTGTTGTTGCAATGTTAGCGATTGTATTCTTCTTGAAATTGATTGAGCGTGTGACATTACGTGGTTTTGCTTATTATCGCTTTATCATCGCGTTCATCTTTATTTTATACATGATTTTCAGATAAAACTATTTTTAAAAGCAATCAATTGACCGTTTTCACAGCGGTAGTTGGTTGCTTTTTTTAGTGATAGCCTCATCGTATTAGTGGTAGTTTTATTAAAATCAAAATCAATGAAGATCAGTGTGGATATTGCTTCTTTACCTAATTTAGAAGGTATGCTATCATAAAGTTAATAAAGTGAAACGGAGGTGGTTAGTATGTGTTTATTATCTGTGGTTACGAGTGAAAAAAGACAAGCGGTTCTTACATTCACACGTGGTCTTTCTTATGCATTTTTCAACTCACTGGAGGAGTCTGTCAAAAATCATAATAAAGTAAACCACAGCTGATAATACCGTATTAATCACTATTTTAACCTCATTCATTTATGATGAAGGTTATAACTAGAGTCGGATGCTGTTAGCATGCGGCTATTTTTGTACACAAAAATAGCTGTGGTTTTCTAATAAACGGAGGAAAACAAAATGTTGATTAAAGCGGAAGCAGTTACAAAAATAATAGGTGGGACACTCATCTTTGAAGATTTAACATTAACAGCGAATCAAAAACAAATCATCGGAATTGTGGGTCGTAATGGTTGTGGAAAAACAACATTACTTAAATTATTAGCAGATGTCGAAACAGCAGATGTGGGTCGGATAATTAAACGTAAAGGGATTAGAACGGGATATTTGCATCAGATTCCACAGTTTGAAATTGAATACACTGGAAAAGATGTCTTAGATCTAGCGTTCTCTCAAACGTTGGCACTACAGGTAGAATTAGAAGAATTAGAAAGGCGTATGGTGACACTTACTGGTGATGCGTTAGAGCGGAAATTACTTGTTTATGGTGAAAAACAAGAGGCTTTTATTCAAGCTGGTGGTTATGAGATTGAAGCTAAAGTAAATCGTGTAGTAAAGGGACTGAAATTAGAGTCAATCATTGAGACAACGTTTACCCAACTTAGCGGGGGTGAACAGACCAAAATTATGTTGGGGCAGTTGCTTTTGAGTGAACCTGATGTCTTGTTGCTAGATGAACCGACCAATCATCTGGATATGTTGGCGATTGATTGGTTAGAAGACTATTTACGTAATTTTGAAGGTGCTACGCTTATCATTTCACACGATCGTTATTTCCTTAATGCTGTATCTACAAGTATTGCTGAGATAGAAGACGGTGTTTTGAAGACATACAATGGAAATTATGATCGTTATGTTAAAGAAAAAGAAGCTGAAACCATGCAAGCCTTCCAACAGTATGATGAGCAACAAAAGAAAATTAAAAAGATGCAAGAAGCCATTAAGCAATTAAAAATATGGGCGAATGAGGCATCGCCACCTAGTGCTTCGTTGCATCGTCGTGCTAAGAATATGGAAAAAGCCTTAGCGCGGATTGTTGTGAAAAAGCGCCCACCTGTTGCTAAAAAAATGAACCTAAGTTTACAAAATGCTGACCGTGCTGGAAATGATGTATTAGGATTAGAAGCGGTTAGTTTTGGTTACGGTCAGACGCTCTTTAATAGTGTGAATGTGTCTATTGGTTGGAAAGACCATATTGCTATTGTCGGTGAAAATGGGGCGGGTAAAACCACTTTATTGAAAATAATGAGTGGTGAATTGTCGCCCGACAAAGGTCAGGTGAAAAGTGGAAGCAACGTGAAAATAGGATATCTCTCACAAAAGTTGAATCATCAAGCGACTGGTATACGATTAATCGATGCCTTTCGCGAAAATATCAGTATAACGGAAGAAGAAGCGAGAAGCGTTCTTGCTAGCTTCTTGTTTTATGGTTATGATGTCTTCAAGCAAGTCGCTTCATTAAGCGGTGGTGAGCGTATGAGGTTACGTTTAGCGCAGTTGATGTACGAAGATGTTAATGTCCTGGTGCTAGATGAGCCAACTAACCATTTGGATATTGAATCGCGCGAGGTTCTAGAAGAACAATTAGCTTTATTCAAAGGTACAATCATAGCTGTTTCACATGATCGTTATTTTCTTAATGCTTTGTTCAATCGCATACTTTGGCTAGAAAATCGAACAGCTAAGCTTTATTCGGGTAACTACGACGAGGCTAAGAAGCAACACGGTATCGCTCATGCAAACGTACCTTTGGAAAAAAACGCAGTAAAAACAGATTATCGTAATAATACAACTACGCGTGATTATGAAGCAGAGAGTGATAATATAGAGCAACAAATCTCCACTTTGAAGCAGGAAATCACGAACGAATCTAACTGGGAAAATTACCAGGATTTAGAAAAAGAGTTAACAACATTGGAAAAAAATTACAGGTGCTTTTAAACGAATGGGTCATGAATGAGTAAAGAAAAACGCCACTGAGATATTAGTCTCAGTGGCGTTTTTAGTATTATGATTCTTTTTTATCACCAGAATTATTTGTCCTTTTTGGAGGAGTCGCATTGTTTTCTGGTTTATCGTTAGATGCATTACTTTCATTGGAATTGGTTTCTTTTGTTTGTTCCTGACTACTTGAAGAAGAACTTTCGCTTTCTTTTTCTTCAGTAGTTGAAGAAGAACTTTCGCTTTCTTTTTCTTCAGTAGTTGAGGAAGAAGATGATGAACTTTGTTTTTCTGATGATGAAGATTCTTTCTTTTTACTTGTTGATTTTTTTGCTTTATCTATTGGAGATGTTCCATAACTAAATGGCTGTGTTCCTGCTATAAATAATTCAGTTGTTGATGTTGTTCCTTTTGCTGCAAGTAGTGGTGGGTTAGACTTAGCAGCAATACTGAGGCTTAATACATCATCAGGTTGATTGAAATCTTCGGTGCTTGTTTTGCTTGACATATAACTCATCATTTCACGATAGATCAGTTTTGCATAATTTTGTTCGGATTTTGAAAGATAGACTTTCTTTTGCTCATATCCAGTCCAAACACCCATCGTATAACGAGTTGTATAACCAGCAAACCATGAATCAGGTACACTAGCAGGATCAGAAATACCGTAATCAGACATTTCTTGATCTGTATAGTTAGTTGTCCCAGTTTTACCAGCAGCCTGTAAACCACTAATAGCAGCTGTTGTTCCTGTTCCTTTAGTCAGTGTATCTTTTAACATATCTGTAATCATATAGGCAGTATGAGGTGCCATAACGCGCTTGCTTTCGGGTGCCATTTCGATTGTATCCCCTTGGCGAGTCGTGATTTTTTTAACTGTGTGTGGTTTATTATAAACACCATTATTTGCGAATGCGCCATAACCACCTGTTAGTAGAAGAGGGTTAACTTTGTCATAGGCACCAATTGCAATCGATTCACCTAATTTGTCACGATCAAATTTAAAATCCATTTTTTCCATAAAGTTGAGTGAACGATCGAG
>NZ_JAFYUW010000079.1:0-3128 GCF_017549435.1 Brochothrix sp. | reverse complement strand
TGGACTGAAAAAATCGGTTTCACTCAGCTAGCTGAACATAACGAAGCTGGGATGCGTTGGATAAATATCGCTCCCACATCAACAACAGAAACACAGTTTGTACTTCACGATAAAAAACAAATTGCAGCAATGCATCCAGAAGTACCTTTGGCTACACCTGCTTTATTATTCTACACAAAAGACATTCAAAAATTACATGAGGCCCTTTTTAATAAGGGGATACCTGTTGGGGATATTGTAGAAATGGGCGGTAGTCTCACCTTCAATTTCCCTGATCCTGATGGAAATTATTTCGCTGTGAAAAACAGTTGAACTTTTTTATGTTATCAACACACGAAACAAATAACAGCAGACCGACATCAGTGTCAGCCTGCTGTTATTTTTTAATTCAGCTTATTTTTGTTAAATAGTCGACGGATTTTTTCTGTTAGCCCCATCATTGCTGTGATATAGATGGGAATCATCACTAGACTTAGCAGTATCAAACAAATGATAACAGCAATAGCTACTTGCATTAACGTGAGAATTCCTGAAGGTATTAATGCTGCAAATGTTCCCCCTAGAATCACTGCTGCCGCCATAATGACACCACCCATTTCTTTAGATGCAGCCACTATTCCTTCATAACTATGTGATTTTTCTTCGCGGTAACGCATCATCAAGAAAATACTATAATCAACACCTAAAGCCACACTCATAATAAAACAAAAGAAAGGGACATTCCACCCTAACATGGCATCTTTAAATAATAGTCCACTGACTAATTCAGTTAAACCTAAAGCAGTAAAGTAACTAATTAATAACGACGAAATAATAATGAGTGTCTGCCATGCCGAGCGTGTGATAAAGACTAACACAAGACCGATACCTATCAACATAATAATAAGCGTGCGTGTAAAATCATCTTGTGAAAGTGTTTGTAAATCAATATTTTGAACTGTTTTTCCTCCAAGAACTAACTGTTTATTTTCTAGTTCGGACGATTCATTTGCAGCTGCTACTTTACGATCTATGGTTTCAACAATCGCCATCGCTTCTTTGCTATATGGGTTCACATCCAGTACAATTCCAAAACGCATGGTGCGCTTATCTTTAGACATATACGTTGTGATGCTCTCTTGAAATTCTGCACTGTTAATTACTTTCTTGGGAATAGCGAACGTTGATCCATCATCTTCTTTACTCATCGAACCGATATATCGCTGTGCATCACCAAGCCCTGTTTTCACCTTGCTTAAACCAGCAGTGCTCGCCGACATGCCTTCTGCCAATACTTTCATTTGGCCTTCTAATTCTCCTAGTCCTGATTGTAATTGTACCTGTCCTTTGTTCAATTGTTTCAGGCCACCTTCAACAGCAACGCTACCATCTTTTACTTTTATACTTCCAGTTTCACCTGTACGTAAACCTGTAGCAAGTTCTTTGGCCCCTGTTTCTAATTTTACAACAGCTGTCTCCATCTGATTTAAACCATCTGATAGTTCATTGAAGGTAGCTTCAGCCGCTTTTAAACCTGTTAGTGATTGTTCATACTTCGGTTGCACGGCTTTTAAACCTTCGCCAACAGTAGACATTCGTTCCTGTCCTGTGATGGCTCGCGCTAACGCATCTTGCATTTCTGGTAGCTCTTCAGACTCTGGCAATTCTTCCATTACTGCATAGAGGTTTTCTTCAATCTGCTTATAGTTATCCGTTTCATTCTCGATAACAGCATTTACAGCATCAAAGGCCTCACCAAAAGCACCGACACTCGCAGAAAATGCGAGATAGATTCGCTTAAACTCTGTGATGCCTGTATTTAATTCTGTCAGTTCAGCACGTAATTGACCTAATCCAGTTGCGAGTTGATCTGCTCCCGCTGCTCCTTTTGAGAAGCCCGTTGTTAATTCGCCGACAGCACTTGTGAGCTTGGATGTCCCTTTGCTTATATCACTTGTACCATCAATTAATTGTTGCACATTTTCTGCACCTGATACATCATTAGCAGCTAGTTTTTGCTCCGCCTCTGTCAAACCACTGTTAATGGTTGACAACCCTTTATTGGCTTTATCTAGCCCGCTATGTAATTGACGCGATTGTTCTTTCGTATACAGATTATCTACACGTTCCCCTAAAGGACGCGTTACAGAATAAACCGTTGCCACGCCATCAATATTTGCAATCTCAGCAGCAAGTTCATCGACCGCTTTTAAATCTGTCGGATTAGCCATGGGTTGCTCGCTTTTAATTGCTAAAGTTGTGGGTGCCGATAACCCTGCAGGGAAATGTTTAGTAATAAGCGTAATCCCTTGTTTTGATTCATATTTATCATTGATTTCCACTAAATCATCATAGTTTAATTTACCTGAATAATTAAGCATAAATGGCACAGTTAAAACCGCCACTATTATTAATGCAATGACCGGACGATAAAAGGCCTGTTTGGATAAAAAGCCCCATAGTTTACTTGATTGATGTCCCGCAAAATTTTTAGTTGGCCAAAATAACTTTTTCCCTAGCAAAGCCATGAAAATTGGATTTAGTGTTAATAACACCAACAATAGTACTGCTACTCCAATCGCTACAGGTGAAGCTGCTTGGTAAATTTTAAACTGCGCAAATATCAGTGCGGCAAAACCAATGAAAACGGCGACACCACTATAAATAACAGTTTTACCCGCCGTTTGATAGGTTGTTTTAATCGCAGACCCAACACTTTTTTGTTTTGATAACTCTTCCTTAAAACGCGTAAATAATAAAATATTATAATCTGTCCCCACACCAAATAAAACAACGACCATAAACACTTGGGTGAAATTAGAAAAAGGAAAACCAAAATGTTGTACTAATTGGGCGGTAATACCTAATGCCACAACATATGAAATGCCAACGCTCAGTAACGATATGATAGGAACAATGGGCGAGCGAAACACCAACACTAATACAAGTACGATAAATATAATAGCAATAACTTCTGTTTTCTCAACGCCCTCATGTGTTGCTTTTGCAAAATCTTCTAATACGAGTGCATTACCTGTTAAATAACTTTCAACGCCTTTTATTTGGAGTTCTGGTCGAATACGATCACCAATTTCAGTAATTGTTCCTTCTCGCAAAACTTCTAGTTGAAGCATGACCGTTGTCCCATC
>NZ_JAFYUW010000078.1:0-4908 GCF_017549435.1 Brochothrix sp. | reverse complement strand
TATATCAGGTTTGCTCTCTATTTTGTTTTATCCTATAATGAGGGTGAGACGACTATACTTTAAAACAGAGGAATGAGGGCTATGTTCTATATCATCGACACCCTTTACTTTGAAACAAAAGTTGAACAAAAGCAGTACAAAGAGGCTTTTGAAAAAACACTCCTATTAAACAGCGCTATTACTTATCGTTGGTATACTGCAACGGTCTTTTTTAAACAGTCAACAAAAACAAAATGGACGTTGTTATGCTTAATGGAGGCCAAAGATAAGCAGGCTTTTGAAAAATTACCTTTTAATCAGAATGTCACTATCAGGCGTGAAGAAATGCTGGTGCCGCTCGGTTTTTGGCTTACTAATGAGCAATGGTTTGTGAAGGCAGGATTACAAATTGTTGAACATCTAGCTGTTGAACCTGAGCATCAACAAGCGTTTAAGGACATCATGTTACAAAATAATGTGCCGGCGATGCGTTTTATTATCAATAACAAACGTTGGTGTCAGGAATTTATTGCTTTAGAGACAAAAGAAGTCTTTTACCATAATACATCTTTTCCAGAGTGGAATCATATTCATTTGCTGGGTATGAAATGGACAGGTATTTTACAGTATCGTGCTGATTTTGACGCGGCTTTGAAACGGCAAAAAGGAATTACGTTTAAAAACAATCATAAACAGCTGGAAATGATTAGACAGGTCGCCTATAAAGCAATGACCCGAGTAGAGGGGAACATAACAGCACGGATAGATTATCAAACAGAAAAAGTGCCGTTTATCCTTAAGCAAGAAAGTCCAACACTAAATATAACTAAAAAAGTAGACTAAGCCATCCTTTGATTTTGAAGGATGGTTTTTAAAGAGCTAAAATCTTTTGTTTTTTTGTAACCATTGAAGCTATTATTCGTATATCTATTGAATAGGGGGTGAAGTAGTGCCACAACGCGAGTTGGAAAAATATTATCAAACGTACTATCGAGAATTATATTTGTATGCCTATTCATTGAGTCAGCATAAACAAATGGCCGAGGACTTAGTAAGCGAAACGTTTTATCGCGCATTATATGGTAAACAAAAGTACCAAGAACAATACAAATATTGGCTGTTTCGTATTTGTAAAAATCTTTATATCGACGAGTATCGTAAAAAGAAGCGTTATCAGTCGAAAGTACCGTTGTTAGGACAGGTAGTGCAGGGGGATAATCTTGATCAGTTTATTGAAAAGGAACGGTATCAGAATCTTTATCGTTGTGTGTTGGCATTACGCTCACCTCATAAAGAAATGATCATATTGCATTATTTTTGTGATTATCAATTAAACGAGGTGGCTGATTATTTGGAAATACCCTACAGTACGGTAAAGGTATCTCTTTTTAGAGCGCGTCAAAAATTACGAAAGGAGTTGGAGCCTTATGAAAAATTTTAAAGAATTATTTGAAAGCTATCGTAAAGGTGAGGTCACACCTGCAGAGAAGGAATCCATCGAAGCTGAAATTGAAAAAAACGAATTAATAAATGATTATTTATTGGAGAATGATGAAGACTGGGATAAGGAGATTTTAGGTGAAAAAGCTATCGATGTCGCTCGTCTAAAAAAACAAACGAGTCGAAAAATTATGCGTATGACATTGATTCCTATCGGTGCTGTTGTCTGTGTAGGGCTTCTACTTTTCTATTTAATTATACCTGGCATACAAGCGATGTATGATCAAAAATATTATAATCCGACTGCTCTCGTGCCGCTCAAGGTAGAGGGGGTACCTGATGATAAAGTGATGTTTGATTTCACCGTCTACGCAGAGTTATTTATACCGGGTTATTTTGTCAACAAAGTGGATGTCGTAAAAACAGGGCTTGGAAAGTATGATCTTGCAATCGATTTTGCTTCTAAGTTTAGCTATTCTAATGATACAGCAACAATAGAAACACTAAAAATAAATAAAGGTAAAAATACAGCTGAGTTAGAAGGATTTCACGATTTAACTCGTTTACCTTATTCATTTGCCGAAAAAGCACAACCAGCCGTAGCGACTTATGAGCTTTCATCAGCTAATGAACGGAAATCAATGATTCAAGAAAATATAGCTGAGCTTAAAAAATTACCTGATAGCAGCATTGTTTCTGCTTATGTTACTTTTAAAGAGGATCAAACAATTAAAGAGTCTCTGGCTCTTATGAAACCACAAAACAGTGAAATTGATATTGCTTGGCTTGGTATTCGTAATCAAACAAAAAATGAGCAAGATAAGAATCGTGTCATTTTACCGATTGGTTTGAAAGTGGATAATACGGTAAGCTATTACACGGATCAACCTGTGTCCACAAAAAAATATCCGAATATCATTAATGATGACCGTTCGGAAAAGCCTGCTTTATTAGAAAAAATGTTTAAATCACAAGTTCAATACATATTGGACAATCCCGATATTTTAGCAATCACTGCAGGTACCAATACACAAGGGTATGATCACACTAAGCAGTTAAAGGCTGTACAAGACTATATCAATAAACAGGGGATACAATCATATGGTGGACTCGTATATGGGAAACCTGCAGAATTAATAACGCTTTTACAAAACGAGCAGATTTATTCTGCTCATTTAGAGGATGCTAGATTAGCACTATTCGCAAAATAATACTTAACGTGTGTGATAACTGTTTAGAAGCGGTTGAATATGCGCCCAGACATTGGCAAAATCAGCATCACTTTGTGCCGTCTCAAGCCACTCATTCGCATGTGCCGGGTGATGAAATTTACTTGTTGCAGAAAAGATAAAGCGTGCTAAATTATGGCATGGCTCATCAGCAAGCGTGAGGTGTCTTTGACAGATAAGTGTTAAGTGTTGATGAATTTGGTGAATGTGATGTGCTAAAACTTTTGTTTCGGAGACAGTGACTTTTGCATAAATAGCAAATAGAGCGCTGTCTTTCGTTGCTGATTTGCGTTTTAGCTTAATTAGCATATCGATATAGCGATAAAGATGCTGTTCCACTGAAAGAGTATCAGCTGCACTGGGTATATCTTTAAGGTGATTAATTATCTCCACTTGTAACCAGTTTTCCGTTGCTTTCGCGAGCAGCGTTTTTTTATTGGGAAAATAATTATAAATTGTGGCATGGCTGACATTTAAAGCTTTTGCAACATCAGTGACTGCTGTTTTTGTAACGCCATTTTGACGCAATAAATTTTCTGTTGTAGCTAAAATTTGTTCGTTCGTTAGTAAGGCATTTTTCAAAAAAACCACTCCTTCGTCACTAAGCATAAGATGGTGACTAATAAATGTCAAATGTTTGAAATTGTAATTTAATGTTATTTGATTGATGGGCGTAAGAAAAATGACAAATCGTGGTATATTATAAGTGAATAAGAGATAGACAACTATTTTAAAAGGTGGGGACTTTTATGAAGCGAAATTTGATGGTAGGGCTACTTGTGGTAGGGTTCCTTATGGGGAGTGTAAATCAGCCAATAGCTGTTCAAGCAAATTCAACCACAACAAAAAGTATAACGGAAAATTACGTTAAAGTAGATGTTGATGTCCGATTGCAGAAAAAAGCATACCAGATTTATTCGAAGCCGTATGGATATGAAGGTTATCAGACAATCGATAACAGTACGGCTTATGTTGGTAATGATTATACAGTTAAGCAAGAGGCCATTTCAGGCAATAACCGTTATTATTATATTGTGTACGGGAAGGGTAAAGCAGGATGGATCAATACAAAGGGTTTTACTAAGCTTGATCGACCAATTTACAAAACGTTGAATAAAAATATGAAATTAACGAGTGGTAATTATAATGTATTTACGGCACCTTACCTTAGTAAAAATAGCCGCATATTGTCGAAAACACAGGGGTATATTGACAATGATTATGTCGTGAAAAAACAAGCGCAATCCGGTGGTGCAACCTATTATCAAATAACGTTAGCGAATAAACAAATGGTATGGGTCAATGCAAATGGTTTTAAAGCATTGGCAAAAGAAAGCTATAAAAAAGTGTCGATTGCGGGGAATATCACCAGCAGTACGGCTGCGCTGTATACAAAACCTTATCTGTATAAAGGCTCACGATATGTGGGAACTACTGCCAAAAACAAAGGGCGTGCTGTTAAAATAACAGAATCAGCTATAACGCCAAAAGGTGTTTTTTATAAGGTTAACGGCCTTGGATGGCTGCCAAAAAGTAGTATTAAAGAAGATGATAAGAAAATGGAAAAAGTGCAAAAGCTCTTAAATAGCAAATACCGTTCACCAAATTATGGCATTTATGTCCGTCGTTTATCGGACGGAAAAACAGCAACGATGCATGGTAACACTAATTTCACTGCGGCAAGTACAGGGAAATTACCTGCGATTTATTACACACAAAAGATGATTAATAGTGGCAAAATAAAATATAGCAGTCGTTATGAAAACAAACGTGCCATTAATAATATGCCGTTATCCTATCAACCGTGGGGTGCTGGCGTATTACAGTATGAACCTTGGGGTAAATATTTCCCGATTGATACAATTTTAAAATGGACGATACAAAAGTCAGATAACCAAGGTGCCAATTTCTTAGGCTATTATGGCGGTAATCAATACAGCTCTGCAATGAAGAAAGAAATTAGCAAGGTAGTTGGTCGACAATGGACCTCGTGGGGGAAAGTAAGTGCAAAAGATAATGCTAAACTGATTGAAGCGATTTATCGACAAGGTGGTAAGGCGCCGCGTTATCTGCAATCAACAAATTATGATAATCAGCGGATTCCGAAGTACTTACCAGTGCCAGTAGGTCATAAAATTGGTGATTTATATGACTTGGCTCATGATGTAGGCATTGTTTATGCGAAGGAACCTTACGTCATCTCAGTAATGACTAAAAACTATACTGGATATGAAAAGATTTCAGTGTTATCGCGTGATGT
>NZ_JAFYUW010000077.1:0-3008 GCF_017549435.1 Brochothrix sp. | reverse complement strand
CCCCATAAACAGAGCTTGTTAAGGATAACAGAAAGACTTTCGCCATAATCACTTAGAGAATACTGTACTTTAGGCGGAACTTGATTATAGACTTTCCGATTAATAACGCCGGCATCTTCCAGTTCTCGTAATTGTTTAGTTAACATTTTCTGTGAAATACCTGGCATTAATCGTTTTAATTCTCCTGTGCGTAGAGAAGAGTTACGAAGGTGACAAAGTATGACAGTTTTCCATTTTCCACCAATTACATCGAGTGTTGCTTCAACTCCGATTGTGTATGTTTTTTTCATTTAAATGTTCCTTTCTTTATGCCCGAGACTAACAATATATCTTTAAAGGTAGATTAAGTAATACTATACATGAGAGCTTTAAAAAGAAAAAGTATTATAACTTTCTTTTTCGTAGTAACATTTAATCGTTTTGATAGAAAATATGCAAAAAATAATCTAATGTTTTTACAGGTACGTTTTATAGTACAAAATATCCTATTTTTTAAAAAACTAACATTTTATGAAACTATTTTCTTGCAACATTTAATATAAAAATAGTTGATAATATAATAAAAAAGTATTTTTTTATATTAAAAAGAATGATTATTTTATATTTTATTGAATTACAACATAGTTTCTATCGTTCTTGATAAAAGGGTCTAAAGACTTAGCGATTTTAGTTGTAAAGTAACTTTTATTTTATTAGTGAGTTCGATATACTGTATAAGGTAGCAAGTTGGGGATAACTGGCTGCAAGTAAATAATTAGATAGGGGATTATCTAATTTTGCTACATAATTTATAGAGCAAGTAGGGGATTACTTGTTCACAGTTGCCAATGAGTAGGGGATTGCTTTTTTGGCGAAAGTAGTAAGTAGGGGATTACTTACTACATAATAATTGAAAATAATATGGGGATATTATTTTCAATTTTAAATACAAAAGGGATAAATAATTATTATAATAGGGGGAAAACAGGGATGATTAAGAAACTTCAAAAAAGTTTCATTCTCTTTGTGTTGTTTACATTTGTTGCGCAATCGGTATTAGTACATGTACCAGTTAAAGCAGCAGAACTGCCAACAGTAGTATCGTTAACTGATGTTTTAGTTTCAGACAATGAAGAATTAACTACAGAAGCAACAACGTTGAAAGAGAAACAAGAACTTTTCGTCAAGTTAGGGTTGACGATGAAAGATGGGGAAATAACGAAAGAGGCTACATTGATGGCATTGCCAAGCCAATTACATGGGGATGTTTTTGGTGAAGGAAATGTTGTTGACGAACAAAACAAAGCAGTCGGAAGCTACACTATTGCTAATAATAGCATTAAGATTTTATTTAATGATGAAGCAGTAACTGGCGCACCGTACCATCTTGTTTTTAAAGCCACCTACAATGCTGTTGAAACTGATGTAAAAGCTGAAAAAATTGTTTTTTCATTAGGTGAAAGCATGATTGTCAAAGAGTTCACAGTAGAACAGGAAAAAGCAGCTTCTACTGATGAAGCGAAACCTCCGAAAGAAGATGAAAAGTCTTCAAAAGATGACGAGAAACCTTCCAAGGAAGTTGAAAAACCAACAACTAAAAAAATCAAAAAAGCTGCAAAACAGGCTTTTATTAAAGCAGAAACACGTCCAGGGGCACCAATTACAGAGAATATTATAACGAGTGCTAAAATTACAGATAAAGATGGTAAACCCTTTACTGTGGATAATCCAGCAGCACTAGATCAGAACGTAAATATCGATATAGGTTGGGAAATACCAGAAGATCTAGATGTTGTGAATGGTGATACATTTGAGTTTGATTTACCAAACGTTTTTAAAATGTATAGTACTGTTAATGGTGTTTTAATTCAAGATGGTGTTGAATTAGGGACATATAAAATTGATACAAATGGTCACGTTACTTTAACTTTTAATGCAGAAGTAGAAGACCGTTCAGAAATAAAAGGAACAATTAAAGTTGCGACAGCTTTAAACAAAGAAATAATTACAGGCGAAACACAACAAGAGATTGTTTTTCCAGTAGGTGATAAAGAAATCACGGTACCTATTTTCTTGAAACCAACAAACGGTGTAGATATTGCTAAAACGGGTGTCTTAGATAAAGGTTATAATCCAACAGCTGTTAAATGGACAGTGGATATCAATACAAGTTTGTCTAAAATTGAAAATGCAGTAGTTAAAGATGCTTTGCCAACAGGCTTAAAGCTAAATAAAGCAGCCGTCTATGAGTTGAACGTAGATGTTAAAGGTAATACAACACAAGGTGAACTAGTCGATCCAAGCAAATATACCTTAGCTCAAGATGGGACCATTACGTTTAAGGACCCTAGCATCAATAAGGCATATCGTATTATTTATGATACGGATATTGAAAATCCTGAACAGCTAGAAGGCCAAAAAGATTTCAAAAACACAGCGACTTTGACAGGCGTTGGTAAAAATGTAAGTGCAGATAGCACAGTGAGTGCAAAGTATGGTAAACCACTTACAAAAGAAACAACAAAATACGACCCAGCTACGCAAACATATGATTTTGCGGTTAAATACAACTACAATGAACAAACAATTGCTAAAGATAAAGCTAAATTAACCGATCAATTTGGTAACAACCTTGATTTGGTTGGTGGGCTTGAAGGCGTTAAAATCTATCCGGTGATCATCGATAAAGATGGTAACGAAACGGTAGGGAAAACACCTATTAATCCAAGTGAATATACAGTCAAAGCAGCGAATAATAGTGCTGAAGGTAAAAATGGTTTTGAAGTTAGCTTTAACAATCCCGTTTCACAGCCTTATATCATTAAATATTCGATCAAGCACAATGATATTGTTGATGGCGCAAGTCCAGTCGTTAACAACGTTACAACTGGCGGTGGCCAAACTGCAAACGCAGGTGGTACATCAGGTCAACAATCATTGATTAAAACAATTACTGATTCTGATAGTGATGCAGAAACAGTGAGTTGGAAATTAGATGTTAATGGAAATAAGTACACGATGACTGATAT
>NZ_JAFYUW010000076.1:0-18474 GCF_017549435.1 Brochothrix sp. | reverse complement strand
TGGAACTTACAACCGAACACACAAAAAAAAATTGAAGAATAGGAGAGATTAAGATGAATAAATTAATGAAGACAGGTAGCGTAATATGTGGGGGAATGATGGCGTTCTCATTCGTAAGTAGCGTTAGTGCAGCAGATAATACGAATGGTGAAACAATTGTGAATTCAGAAATCACACAGGGTGAGGTAACATTAGAAGTTGATGCAACAACTAATTTCGGAAAAAAAGAATTAGCACCTGTTGTTAATTTTGATGATCAAGTCATCAACTTTAAAGTGACGGATTATTCTGGAACAACGAATGGTTATACAATCACTGCAAAATTGGGAGATGCTGATACAACACGTTCATTAAGGATTGGTACATCAGAATTATCTAATACTGATGCTACAGAAGTAGTCGCTGAAGCAACTCATGATGTTGGTGAAAATGAGGGTAGAGTAAAAGCTGCTTTAAAATATACTGGTGCGACAGAAACAAGAGCGTTCACATCTGTGATCAATTGGGAATTAACAAAAGCATCAACAACCGATATTGCGGAATAGGAAAAGAAGAGTAGATTTAACTAAAGTAATTTAAAGTAAAGTCGTTAAGCAGCTATCTTTTGGTAGCTGTTTATTTTGCGTACTTGATCACTTACAATCCAATATTTTAACCAAATGACTGCAAAAAAAGCAGCTACCTGGTTAAGGTAGGCTGCTCCTGATGTGAAAGCTTAAAGTTAAGCGCGTTTTTTCAGTTTTTTTAGTATACAACAACGGGTGTTCCTTCAGAAATAGTCTCATAGATTTTTTTCATTACATCTGGAGGTGTGTTAATACAACCGTGTGAACCACTTGTTTTATATATGTCACCACCAAATTTTGGTCGCCAGTTTGCATCATGAATACCGACGCCTGTCCAATCGATTGGCAACCAGTAAGAAACAGGCTGTTTATAATCTTCGCCTACCAATGTTGCATTACGTTCTTTTTTCCAAACTGCGAAAACACCTTTTGGAGTATCGTGGTTCTTTTTAGCATTTCCGGTAACGACTGGCGTATCAACCACTAATTTGTTATCTTGATAAAACCACATATGTTGAGCAGCAATATCAATTTCAACGTAATTACCAGAGATAGAATGATCATTTTCACCATAACCTGAACCGTAATGTAAAGGTTGAATAGTGGTATCTTTACCTGCTAAGATGGCGTTAGAAATCTTCTTTTCTGTATCAGAAGTATTAAGAGACCATCCATATGTTCCAGTTGATGCTGTGGTGATTTCACCTTTTTTTGTACTTTTAAATGAACGTGCAGTATCATTTGTATCGTATTTTTTTGATAAACTAGTCACGTAATTTTTCAAAACAGTCTCGTCAGTTGTTGGTTCTCCTGTATTTGTTACTGTAAGAGCTTGTAACATTACCTTTTGAGGAATAACAACTTCGTTTTTACTGATCGCCAATTTGATTTTTTTATCTTTTAAAGCTGATAATTTTTCAAGACTTTCAGTTAACTTTGAATCACTGCTTAATAATGTAGGTTTAATGTAGAGTTTATCAAGTTTAATGGTGGTGTTATTATCTGAAACCTGTGAAATTATTGTTTTTTCAAGCGCTTTTTCATCAATTATGTTACCATAAGATTCTTTTTTTATTTGAAAAGAGTTGTCATTTTTTGTTATGCTCGCATTTTTTGAAGCAGTACGCTCACCAGCGTTTATATCTAGTTTATTTAAAGTAGCGGTCAACTGTTTTTGATTAAGCATATTTGTTGTGTTTTCTGCAGTGATTTTTTGCTTAGTAAAAAGTGCAATTGGCCAAGCAAAGGCATTTTGGTCTGCCATCGCAGTTGTTAGTGTTTTTTTGAAATCACCATTAAAACCTAACTGGCTTCCAGTCAATGTAAAACGTGTCTTATCATCTTCGATTAAGTGATATTTTTTTGTTTGAAAATTCTTGGCTAATGTGGTGTTTGCATCATCCGTTGTTAATCCGTTAATGGCCACTCCATTCAAAGTGGTGTTTGGTAAAAATTTTGAATTGTATGTGTAGGTTACAATGCCGTATACCGCAATTAAGACAAATAAAAGCGCGATAAGGCTGTTTCTTAAAATTTTATTCATTATAAAACCGCTCCTTTCACTTAGCAAACTAGTAGTCAGACTCTAGTTACAAAGGTTAATATAGGATACCATTTTTAAAGAGATAAATCAAAAAACAGTAACGCTACATATTTTCATAAAGCGTTATATTTTTTCGAATGATAGATATTATATAGGAAGAAAAGCGTTATTTTATCGCTCTACAAAACAGCCATTGATAGAATCATAATATAAGTTGGAGTATTAATGTCTTTGGCGTTGTTCTTTCACATATAGTTTTACAAGTAGCAGTATTTTAAACTCTTCCAATTTAACATTGAGAATATTATCAACTTTACACAACCTTTACAAAAACGATACATGACCTTTATTTCATCTTTACAAATTTTCGTTATAGTAATAAATGTAAGGAACACCAAAACAGAAATGGAGTGTAAAATATGAAAAAAACAATCGGCTTTATGGCTATAG
Source organism: Brochothrix sp. (assembly GCF_017549435.1). Lineage (NCBI taxonomy): Bacteria > Bacillati > Bacillota > Bacilli > Caryophanales > Listeriaceae > Brochothrix > Brochothrix sp. The sequence continues at coordinate 15,915 of NZ_JAFYUW010000076.1, read as the reverse complement.
CAATGAGTGCAAGTTTAGTATTGGCAGCATGTGGTAATGGAGGGGCTTCATCAGATTCAGATAAAGAGAGTAAAGATCTTTCAGGAACAATCACGGCTGTTGGTTCGTCAGCGCTACAACCTTTAGCAGAAGAAGCTGGGAAAGCATTTACTAAAGAAAATAGTAAAGTGACGGTTAATGTTCAAGGTGGCGGTAGTGGTCAAGGACTTAGTCAAATCGCAGCTGGTACAGTCGATGTTGGTAATTCAGATGTTTTCGCTGAAGAAAAAGAAGGTGTTCCAACTGATAAAATTAAAGATAATAAAGTAGCGGTCGTTGGAATGGGGCCAATCGTAAATAAAGATACTGGCGTGAAAGATATCTCTAAAGAACAACTTATCGGTATCTTTACAGGTAAAATTAAAAACTGGAAAGAAGTCGGTGGAAAAGATTTAGAGATTACTGTTATCAACCGTGCTGAGGGTTCAGGAACACGTGCAACTTTCGAAAAATGGGGACTTGATGGTAAAGACTCTGTCAAAGCACAAGAACAAGATAACTCAGGTACTGTTCGTCAAATGGTTGGAAAAACACCGGGTGCAATTAGCTACCTAGCATTCTCGTACTTCGATGATTCAGTAACTGCTCTTACAGTCGATAAAGTAGAACCAACCGAAGCTAATGTTCAAACAAACGATTGGAAAATTTGGGCTTACGAACACATGTACACTAAAAAAGATGCAAATGCACAAACAAAAGCTTTCATCAAATTTATGTTATCTGATGAAATTCAAAAAGGTGCTGTATCTGACTTAGGTTACTCATCAGTTAACGCAATGAAAGTTGAACGTTCAGTAGATGGTAAAGTAACAGATAAATAATGTCACATATAAACGAAAAGCCACCTTTCAGGTGGCTTGAGACTGAAGATAAACACTGTTCTAGGTCGTCTTCCTACTATAACAGCATTTCTATTCAGCCTTCTCATATTGTAGTCAAAGTCGCTTAAATCATCTTCAAAAAAAGTAGTTTTTCGAGACTTTGTCTACAATCTGAAACCACCTTTTAGGTGGTTTTTTGTTTGTCGAAAAAATAAAGGTAATACTCCATTTGTATTGTTTTTCACTTTCAATTAAAACGAAAAACCGATTCCTAATACAGCGATGAGTAAGACGCTGTCAATAATCCACATTTTCATGCTGGTTTTTTGTTTTTTAATGCGAACTAATAACATTTCTGTTACACCAATCATTAAAATCGCAAGGACTGCCTTGCCTAAAAATGTCCAAGTAAAGCTGGTCATGCCACTGTTTTGAATCGCTAATGAGAGCATTCCAATTCCAGTAACAAGCATTATGATATACATTAAACGTAAAATCATGTGTGTAATTGTGCCGACCTTAATTTTATTATTGCTGTAGAGAATCGCTGTAACGATAAGTAATACCACTAATACTGCCCAAGATGAAGCATGAATAGATAAAAAAGTTTTAAACATTTAAGTCACTCCTATAAAATTAATGAGATACACGAACACATTTAGTGTACAGAGTATTAACTTTAAATGCAACTTATGACCGAAAACAATCTAGTAATAGTCCCGATAAACGTATTTATCTTTCGGCGTTTTAATTTCAGATAGTTTTTCAACTTTCAATGTTGGGATGCTTTGTTTGAAAGGTGCATAAAATTCTGTGCCAATAACGCCTGTTACGCTAAGCCAGGTGTCATCTTTATATGTTTTATCATCAGGAAGATTTAGTAACATTCCAAATACTCCTGAATCAGCAATACAATGTATAACACCAAAACGGAATAAGAACATCTGATTTTTGGCAGATTTTACTTTGTTATCAACATAAGCAAATCCGTTGATAGTCAATTTTTTCCCTTCAAATATTTCGGGATAATCATATATCAATTCCATAACTGTTAGATAGTTTTTCTCGTCTAAAACAATGGTGTCCTGTTTTAAATACGGTTTGAGATCTTTGTTCATTGTCGCTTCATAATCTTCTTTATTATAGTAAAAACTTGTATCAGGTTTGAGGTATTGATTACGCACGAACGAATCACCAACGGCATCCTCATTAGTGGGAAATTTAAAACCTTTTGCCGATACTATATTTGAATCCAATGAGGCTTTAGGAAAAGTGAAACCTGCTAATAATGGATAAAATAGTAAGGAATAAACCAATACTTTTTTCCACCACGTATTCTCGCCTAAATGAACATGTTCATCAGGGCCATGAGTTAGAGGTGTTTGGTGTTTATGAGCGGCGGCATCCTCATCTCTAAAAACCATAATTAATTGGATTGTTCCAAGCAATAAAGAACCAAAAAGTGCAATTAAACTTAGATAGGCATAATTCATATTGATATATTGGTTCAAATTACCACTAACATGTAAATATGTCATTAAACCGGCGTAACCATATAAAATAAAAACACGAAACATTAGTGAACCTCCTTTCTATATTACAAGAGCGTATATAATTGTTACTACAGTGGTAGAAACGACAATGTATGCTGTGAGTTTTGTCTTGAAAGCATTGATCATCATTAAAATATTTTTGAAATCAATCATTGGACCAAACACTAGGAATGCAACAATTGCCGATTGTGGAAACAATCCGCGGAATGATGCGGCAATAAAAGCATCGGCTTCAGAGCAAAGTGATAATAGGAATGCTAAGACAATCATTACTAGGATGGCCATTAATTTGTTGTCGCCAAGAGTTGTTAAAATGGATGTCTTAACATAGACTTGCATGGCTGCGGCAAGAAGCGAACCGAACACGAGGTATTTACCAACAGTGAAAAATTCATCGACAGAATGTTGTGAAGCATGCCATAATTTTTGCCCGATTGTTTCTTTTTGAGATGAAGAGTGATGGTGATGATGGCCTGTATGGCCATGTTCTTTAGCATTTAATTTTTTTTCTACAACTTTTCGAAGACCTTCACCTTTGTAAAAATAGGCAATTAACGTTCCGACTACGATTGAAACAACAAGACTACCTACTACACGCAGTATAGGGATTTCCCAAGTATTACCAAATGCAATATAAGTTGACATGACAACGATGGGATTAACAATAGGTGCTGTTAACATGAAAGCTACACCTGTGTGAATGGGCACGCCTTTTTTGTTAAGACGATGCACAATAGGTACGATGCCGCATTCACAAGAAGGAAAAGCGACGCCAAGTGAAGAGCCAAACAGAACACCTAAGAATTTATTTTTAGGTATAATTCGTGCGATAAATTTTTCAGATAAAAAAGATTGTATAAAACCAGATATAAAAGCACCAATTAAAACGAAAGGGAGTGCCTCAATTAAAATGGAGATGAAGATAGTATTCATTTGTAAAAATGAATGGGGGAGTGATTGGAACAACGAAGCCACATCCTTTATTTATAAGTAGTGCTAGTTTACTCTTATTCAGCCTAAAAAGTAAAGTGAAAATAATATGAACACATGTTAATATGAAGAGTATATACATAGAAATGAGGGAACACATTATGAAGGCAGTAGAACAGCCTAATTACTTTAAAGAAGGCATTATTGATTGTTTACCCACATTGTTGGGATATATAAGTATCGGTTTAGCATGTGGTATCATTGGAACCGCATCTAATTTAAGTGTTCTAGAAGTAACGTTGTTAGCGATTTTTGTTTATGCGGGTGCAGCTCAAATGGTGATGACGGGATTGATTGCTGTAGGTGCACCGTTTTTTACTATTATACTTACCGTTGCCGTTGTTAATATTCGTTTTTTGTTGTTAAGTATGACAATTGCTCCTCACTTTAAACATGAATCCCTATTGGTTCGTTTAGGACTAGGCTTTTTATTGACAGATGAATCATTCGGTGTGGCGGTTATTAAGTATGCAAAAAATCGTAATGAACCGCTTAGAAAACAGTGGCTGATGGGTTTAAATATTACAGCTTATATTGTTTGGATTATTTCTTGTCTTGTAGGTGCTCTAATAGGTAATTGGATTAAAAATCCTGAAGTGTTAGGATTGGATTTTGCTTTAGTAGCAATGTTTATAGCGTTGTTAGTTTTACAGTTAGAACTTGTTGAACGTAGCAAGTTACGCGCTAATTTAGAGGCTGTTGCCACAACGTTTATTGGAATGTTTGTTTTTATGGCAGTGATGCCAAGTAGTTTAGCAGTATTAGTAAGCACGATTATTGGTGCGATGATGGGAGTGAGAAGAGAAAAATGACAACTTCATGGTGGTTTATCTTGGTAATAATCGCAGCGATGGTAGTGACATCAATTCCGCGGTTAGTACCATTTATGTTATCCTCTAAATTCGAACTACCGATCATTGTGATTCGGTGGTTAAATTATGTGCCGATCTGTCTTTTTATCGCGCTCGTTATTAGCAGCATTGTGACGCAAGAAGGCTCTCGAGGCTATCATTTGAGTGGTGTGAGTATTATGGCCACTATTTTGACGTTCTTAATCGCATTTAAAACAAAAAATTTATTAATAACTGTAATTGCAGGTATCTTGTTTATGTTTATTTTACGCTTACTTTTCGGATAAACGTTTTATTGGAAGCGTAAACATGTTAAAAAGCTAACGAAAACTCAAAAAAGGTTGAAAACGTTCGTGTTTGGATGTATACTGTGTAAGTGGTATTATTCATAAAGGTAATGAACGAATATAAATCAACTAGGGGTGAACAGTTTGTTAGACAAATTTTTTAAACTGAAAGAAAATGGCACAACAATTAAAACTGAAATTATAGCAGGGTTAACAACTTTTTTAGCGATGGCTTATATTTTAGCTGTCAATCCAAGCTTACTTGCGATCGCGGGGATGGATAAAGGTGCTGTGTTTGTGGCAACTGTATTAGCGGCAATCGTTGGAACGTTGTTTATGGGATTGTTTGCAAACTTTCCAATCGCTTTAGCTCCAGGTATGGGTCTGAATGCCTTTTTTGCTTTTACCGTAGCAGGTGCATGGGGCATTCCATGGCAAACGGCTTTATCAGGTGTTTTTGTTTCCGGTGTTGTTTTTATGTTATTAACAGCTTCAGGTATTCGCGAAAAAATTGTTAACATGATACCTGGCGTTATGAAATATTCAGTTTCAGCAGGAATTGGTTTGTTTATTGCCTTCCTAGGTTTACAAAATGCGAAAATTATCGTTCCAAATGAAGCGACAGCAGTAGGTCTAGGTGATCTACATAACGGTGCTGTGCTCTTAGCTGTTTTTGGTATTGTACTTTCTATTGTATTAGTAACGGCAAAAGTTAACGGTGGTATTTTTATCGGTATGGTAGCCACGGCTGTCATCGGTATGATTACAGGTGTAATTTCAACGCCAACAGCAATCGTGGGTGCGGTACCAGATGTTTCTTCGACATTTGGACAAGCGATTATTAATTTACCGAACATTTTCACTTGGCAAATGCTGGTAGTTATCCTAACGTTCTTCTTTGTTGATTTCTTTGATACAGCGGGAACATTAGTTGCAGTGGCTACACAAGCAGGTCTTGTTAATGAAAAAAATGAAATTCCACGTGCTGGGCGTGCATTATTTGCAGATGCAGCAGCAACAACAGTGGGTGCGGTGTTCGGTACTTCAACGACAACTGCTTATGTTGAATCAGCTTCTGGCGCATCGGTAGGTGGTCGAACAGGTTTAACGGCAGTTGTAGTTGCTATCATGTTTGGAGTCTCGATTTTCTTCTCGCCTTTATTATCAGTTATTACATCGGCAGTTACAGCGCCGGCATTGGTTATCGTAGGGATTATGATGTTAGGTAATGTTCGTCATATTGAATGGACGAAATTTGAAATTGCAACACCTGCTTTCTTTACAATCATCATGATGGTACTTACCTACAGTATTGCTGAAGGGATTGCAATTGGCTTTATTTTCTATCCGATTACAATGCTGGTAGCAAAACGAGGAAAAGAAGTACATCCATTAATGTATGTTTTGATGGTATTGTTTATTCTATATTTCGCGTTTATTCTACAATAGATTGAAAGAGTGAGCCCTTGATTTCATATCAAGGGCTTTTTGATTATTATAAATGATTAAAGTATAATGGAACTATTAAGGCTAGTGGAGCAATAAATTGTTGTTTATCCATCCAAAATAGAGGAGCGTTATAAATGAACGATCAATCAGTTGAAAATATGTGGTCTACCTATAAAAAAGATAATCCATCGATTGGTGATGATTACGCAGCATGGCCGTTTGGTGATTCAGAAAAAATGGCTGATGAATTGAGTGAACTTGTAGTTAAGGGGATCAAAACAGCGACAGCATCTGCCTATGATCTTTATGAAGATGATAATGCATTACCTTATCCAGGTTTGTTGAATGTTATTGTTGATGGTAAAGGTGAAGCGGTTGCTATTATTGAAACAACAGATGTGAAGGTTGTTTATTTTGAAGATGTAACAGCGGAATTTGCTTATTTAGAAGGTGAAGGTGATCGTAGTTTAGAATATTGGCGTGAAGCACATCGCGATTATTTCATTAAAGAGCTTGGTAGTGTTGATTTGCCATTTACTGAAAAAATGGGTGTTGTGTTGGAGACATTTAAAGTCGTTTATAAATAATATGAATTTGTTTTTTAAAAGAGTGCAATCGCATTCTTTTTTCTTTGAATTCTTCCTGTTTTGTCATTCTTTCATCATAGTTTTAACATAATTGAATGCTATGATTAGTATAACAAGAGATAACATCACATTCCCACAGGAGGAAAATTATGAAAATTAAAACGGAATCACAAAGAAATGCGTTAGCATACAATTTAACAACATATATAGATAGTATGGAAATGACACCACAATACTTTACAAATAAAGTTGGACTAAAACAAAATATTGTTATGAAGTTATTAGCAGGAATGAAATTATCACCAATGAACTATAATGAAAGTTTAAATAAGATTGCACGTTTTATTGGCGTTAGTATTGAAGCGCTTAGTGGTCGTTTTACTGAATGGTCAGTAGAACAAGAATGGTATTATGAGGCACAACATAAAATTGCTGAAAAGATTAGTTTGATGCTTGATATTGAACAACAATCACGCATGCAAACGCATTTATAAAAAAGGAGGGTACATATCGTGAAGTCAATGCCACCAGTAGAGGAACTTAAAGAATGGCGCCAATTACTATTGTGGAATCAATTCGCACTTGATGAAATTACAACAAAACTTAAAATTTTAAATGAGGAATGTCAACACTTAGATGAAGGGAACCCGATTGAGCACATTAAATCACGTGTGAAATCAATTGAAAGTATTTCTAAAAAACTTGAACGTAAAGGAATCCCGTTCACTGCCCGATCGGCACGTGAACACATTCATGATATGGCAGGTGTTAGAGTGATTTGTGCTTTTACTTCTGACATAGATAAAATTTTCACAATGTTGTCTCAACAAACTGATGTAAAAGTAAAGAAAATTAAAGATTATGTCGGTAAACCAAAAGCAAACGGCTATCGTAGCTTCCATATTATTGTTGAAATACCAATTTTCCTAAAGGGTGGTATGGAGTTGATGGAGGTTGAAATTCAGTTGCGAACAATCGCTATGGATTTTTGGGCAAGTCTCGAACATAAAATTTATTATAAATTTGATAAAGAAGTGCCAGATGGTTTGATTGATGAACTGACTAAAACAGCAAATATTGTCAATGAACTTGATGATAGAATGTTAACTATTAATAATCGTATTAAGGAATCATAATACCAACCTATTCAAAAACTTGATACAAAGTGCTATTAAACGGTATAATAGAGTAAGCGATAACATTATAAGTGAAGAAGGGTTGGTTAGTATGACTAAAAAATTATCTCTTTATTTTATACGTCACGGTCAAACATATTTAAATAAATATGGTCGAATGCAAGGATGGTCTGATGCTCCGCTTACACCGGAGGGATTGGAAAATGTTAAAGCAAGTGGAAGAGGACTCAGCGATGTTGAGTTTATTGCAGCCTATTCAAGCGACTTACAAAGAACAGTTGCGACTGCAAATGCAATGTTAACAGAAAATAAACATGCTTACGGTTTACAGTTAGAACAACGACCAGAATTTCGAGAAACATTTTTTGGTTCATTCGAAGGACTTGATGGGAAATATGCTTGGGGAGAAATAGCTGCACAACGCGGTTTATCTAATGAGCAAGAACTTTTTAGTCAATCATCTGTTCGAGAAATTCTCAATGCAACACGTGCGGCAGATCCGACAGGTGATGCTGAAGATTTTCAAATGTTCTGGTCACGAGTAGAGCAAGGGTTTTTAGATATTATTAATCGTCATCGTGCTCAAGGTGGTAATATTTTTATTGTTGCACATGGTGTTACCATTCGAAATATTATCCATGAATTAGATCCATCGATAACGGAACAATTTGTGTTGGATAATGCGAGTGTTTCTATTTTAAGTTATGAACAAGGTTTATTTAAAGCTGAAAAAATTAACGATACATCACACTTTAAAAAATAAAAAAAACGCAGTGCTCAATTGATACAGTAGACTTGAGCGCCGCGTTTTTATTTTTTTTCTTCTTTTACAGAAGTAGCATCATCAGATGAAACTTTAACGTCAGGAACTTTATTGCCGAATAGTTTTTCTAAATCACTATGAGGTAAATAAATTTTAATATCGTAAATGCCTGCGTTGAGTCCGTTACCGATATCTTTTTGCAACCGTTTAAATGTAATATAACGATCGTTATCCCAGCTTAGGAAAAGAAAACTTTCGTTAGGCTGGAAGTGTACGGAAGTCCAACCTGTTTCGGATACGAGCTGGCCATCCAGCGCATATGTAAATTTAACACGTTCCCCTTTTATTAAATTGACCATACGACTACTATCGATTAGATTTGCATCATTTTCATCAGTCCGACCAGGTATAGATGCAGGAAGTAGTGTGCTAGAATCAATAAAGTTATCTGCAGACACCTTTCCTTTCACTTCTTCATAAGAAAATAGGAGCTGTTGTTGTAAAGGGAGGTTATTAATATAAGGAATCCCTTTTTCTTTTTTCCATTTTTCAGCTAGTAACACCTTTTGATTCATATTTTCACTTTCTACCATAGCATTGATATAAACTGTTAAAAACACACCAGTTGCTGCTAGGAAGATAATGCTTGATATTATGTATGAAAAAATTTTTCGTTTTACAAAATAATTAATAAATTTTTTAAAAAATACAGTGAGTGAAAATAAAATGATAACTGCGATTAACATTATCAGGATACTAGATAGTTGTTTGAAAATAATTGTCCAATGGGCAGAGTGTTCTAACGTTATCTGACCGCTTTTTATAAGGTCGTCCATCAACATACCTTCTTTCTTATATAGCTACTAGTGTAGCAAATATTTGAGTCGGATAAAAGCAATTGAATGTTTGCAGGGAAGTCGTCAAAAAAGAATTACTAAAAGTTATGAGTAAAAACCTTGGTAATAAAGGAATGACAAGGTTTAAGTAAATTGAATAAATTGAATTGTCGAATTTTTTTACAAAATTTAAAACACAGATATACAGGTTTTTGTATATTACGAGTAGATAAAAAAAGCCCATTCAATATTTTTTTAGCATTGATTGTTGATTTTTCAATGTTTTTGGGTATGCGATAAAAAAATATATGTATAATTAATCGGTAATTTTAAGAAATATACAGAAAAAAAGTTGATTGTCATGCTAAAAGGTTTAGTATATAATAGACCTATTACCAAAAGAACGAGGCGTTTTTCTCTTACTTTTATCGGTATTTTCAGAATTTTTGATTTAATCAATCAACAGGAGGACTAAGATGGCAAGATATATTCTAAAACGTGTTCTATACATGTTAATCACACTTTTCATTATTGCATCAGCGACATTTTTCTTGATGAAGTTTTTACCAGGAACACCTTTCAGTGCGCAAGAGAAACTTTCAGCGACACAGAAAGCAGCTATTATTGCTCATTATGGTTTAGATAAACCATTGATGGTACAATATTGGAATTACATTGTGAACTTAATGCAGTTTGATTTAGGGACAAGTTACCAATTCCAAGGTCAAAGTGTAACAGCTCTGATTATGGCACGTATCTCGCCTTCAATTCAATTAGGTATTCAAGCGCTTGTATTTGGTACTGTTATTGGTATCATACTAGGATGTGTTGCAGCTATCTTCCAAAACACTTGGGCTGATACTACAAGTACATTTATCGCAATTGTAGGTAAATCAATTCCTTCATTTGTATTTGCCGCGCTATTACAGTATTTTATTGCTGTTAAATTAGGCTTATTACCAGTTGCATTTTGGAATGGACCAGAATACACCATTCTGCCAACGATTGCACTGATGATGTTCCCGTTAGCAATTGCCGCGAGGTATATGCGAACCGAACTAATCGATGTACTTGGATCTGATTATATCTTACTGGCAAAAGCAAAAGGTAACTCTGCACCAGCAGTTGCTTTTAAACATGCGATTCGTAATGCCTTAATTCCGCTTATTACGGTTTTAGGACCACTTGCAGTCGGTTTAATGACAGGCTCAATGGTTATTGAACAAATCTATGCGATACCAGGTATTGGTGAGCAATTTGTTAAAGCGATTCAATTAAATGACTACTCAGTAATTATGGGGACAACGCTGCTCTACTCTGCGCTGCTTGTATCTGTTATTTTAATCACTGATATTCTTTACGGAATCATTGATCCTAGAATTCGTTTAGGAGGAAATAAAGCATGACATATAAGAAAAATGATAATATTCCTTCTGAAATGTTTGAACAAGTTGGAATTAGTACTGAAAAAAGCGAAAAAATCTCACGTCCAAGCTTAACTGCGATGCAGGATAGCTGGATGCGAATTAGAAAAAACAAAGCAGCAATTGTGAGTTTAGTGATCTTAGTACTTGTTGTGCTTATGGCGATTGCTGGGCCATGGATGTCACCTCACGCGCCAAACGATCAAAATGTTGAACACTCAAACTTACCACCTAAAGTGCAAGGTTTTGAAAATATGCCTTTTTGGAATGGTAAACAAGAGCTTGCTGGAACAGAAACAGATGTTTACAAAGAAAATAATGTAAAAGATTATTACTGGTTCGGAACAGATTCACTTGGACGTGACCTCTTTTCACGTACTTGGGAAGGAACACGTATCTCTTTATATATTGCTTTAATAGCAACAATTATTAGTTTGGCAGTAGGTGTTACATACGGTATGGTATCAGGTTATGTAGGCGGACGAGTCGACAACTTTATGCAACGTATCATTGAAATAATCTCAGGGATTCCTAACCTTGTCGTTGTTATCCTAATGCTTCTTATTATGAAACCAGGCTTAAATGCAATCATTATCGCTATTGCGATAACAGGTTGGATTAATATGGCTAGGGTAGTAAGGGCACAAGTTTTAATGCTGAAACAACAAGAGTTTGTATTGGCAGCACAAGCAATGGGTAAACCAACGTCAGGAATTCTCTTTAAGCACTTAATTCCTAACTTGTCAGGTGTTATCATTATTAACACGATGTTCACTATTCCTGATGCGATTTTCTTTGAAGCTTTCTTAAGTTTCATCGGTATTGGGTTACAACCACCGACAGCATCATTAGGAACATTAATTGAAGAAGGCTATAAGTCATTGCGCTTCTTACCGTATCAAATTGTGTATCCTGCATTCGTTATCTGTTTGATTATGATTGTGTTTAACTTAATTGCAGACGGTTTACGCGATGCATTTGACCCGAAAATGCGTGATTAATTTAAAGAATAGAGGTTGTATCAATGGATAAATCAAAGATTTTAGAGGTTGATAATCTCAATGTCTCATTCCACACGTTTGCTGGGGAAGTTAGAGCCATTCGAGGTGTCAGTTTTGAACTATATAAAGGTGAAACACTCGCAATTGTTGGAGAGTCTGGTTCAGGAAAATCAGTATCTTCTAAAGCAATAATGGGGTTATTACCTCCGCGTAACTCAGAAATTACCAATGGTAGCATTAAGTTTAAAGGCAATGATCTTGTTAAATATAGCGAGAAAAAAATGCAAAAAGTCCGCGGTAAAGAAATCGCAATGATTTTCCAAGACCCAATGACTTCTTTAAACCCAACAATCCCAATTGGTAAACAGATTATGGAACCATTACGTAAACATCAAGGTATGAACCGTGATGCTGCACGTAGTCGCGCAATTGAATTATTAGAATTAGTAGGAATTCCAGACGCAGAAAAACGTTTGAAAGAATACCCACATCAATACTCAGGTGGTATGCGTCAACGTGTTGTTATTGCAATTGCACTAGCATGTGATCCAGAAGTATTGATTGCTGATGAGCCAACAACAGCATTGGATGTAACAATCCAAGCTCAAATTCTTGAATTACTTAAAGAAATTCAAGAAAAAACAGGCACAGCTGTTATTTTTATTACACATGATTTAGGTGTTGTGGCAAGTATTGCTGATCGTGTAGCTGTAATGTATGCAGGAGAAATTGTTGAAATTGGAACAGTAGATGAAATTTTCTACAATCCTAAACATCCTTATACTTGGGGCTTAATTAGCTCTATGCCTAGCTTAGAGTCAAGCACAGAATCTCTTTACGCGATTCCAGGCTCACCGCCGGATTTATTGATTCCACCTAAAGGTGATGCTTTTGCTGCACGTAATGAATTTGCAATGAAGATTGATAGTGAACAAAAACCACCACTATTTAAAGTTTCTGACACTCATTTTGCAGCAACGTGGTTATTACATCCTGATGCACCGAAGGTTGAAGCGCCAGCTGAGATTCAGCGTCGTCAAGCTGTTTTCGCTAAATTAAATGAAGGGGTGCGAGTTTGATGGAAAAAGAACGCCGTAAATTATTAGAAGTTAAGAAGTTAAAACAATATTTTAACGAAGGTACTAAAAAAGAAGTGCGTGCCATCAACGATATCTCTTTTGATATATATGAAGGTGAAACTTTTGGCCTTGTTGGAGAATCTGGTTGTGGAAAATCAACAACTGGTCGTACAATTTTACGCCTTTATGAAGCAACAAGTGGTGAAGTCGATTTTGAAGGTACAGATGTTCATGCTGTTAAATCACGCGAGCAAATGTTAGCGTTTCGTCGTGAAATGCAAATGATCTTCCAAGATCCTTATGCATCACTTGATCCACGTATGACAGTTCGTGATATTGTTGCTGAAGGTATCGATATTCATAAATTAGCAAAAGATAAACAAGAACGTAATGCGATGGTTGATGATTTGCTTGAACGAGTAGGTTTAAACCGTGATCATGCAAGTCGTTACCCTCATGAGTTTTCAGGTGGTCAACGTCAACGTATTGGTATCGCTCGTGCTTTAGCAGTTAAACCGAAATTTATTATTGCTGATGAACCAATTTCAGCATTGGACGTTTCAATTCAAGCTCAAGTCGTTAACCTTTTAAAAGAATTACAGTTAGAGGAGAATTTAACTTACCTCTTTATTGCGCATGATTTATCAATGGTTAAATATATCAGTGATCGTATTGGGGTTATGTATGCAGGTCGTATTTTAGAACTTGCTACTTCTGATGATTTATATCAAACACCATTACACCCATATACTGAATCATTATTATCAGCGATTCCAATTCCAGATCCGATTTATGAGCGTACACGTCAACGTATTATTTATGATGCTAAAGCTCATCAATATGTGGAAGCTGATGATGCACAATTACGTGAAATTGAAAATGGTCACTTTGTTTACTGTAAAGCAGATGAAGTTGAGACTTATCGTGCGAAATTGGCTGCTAAAAAAATTGCTCAAGTTTCAGTATAAGTAAAATAGAACGGCGGCTCATAAGCACCTGTAGTTTGGGTGCTTGTATTATGCCTAGTATTAATTTGAAAAATCTATAAAAGTAAACCTTCGGATTACTTTGTAAATAGTATTATCTAATTTTGAGGAGGATTTATAAAATGAAAAAATTGAAGTTATCGGTTGTAACAGCAGTTGTCTTAATCGTAGGTCTTGTACTTGCGGCATGTGGTAATGGTTCTAGTACAGCAGAAGAAGAAACAGGCAAAAAAGACCAAACAATCAACTTGTTAGAGTCAGCACAAATTGCAACAATGGATACTGTAATGTCTACTGATGTTGTATCTGGAACAGCAATGGATCAAGTATTTGAAGGTCTTTACACATTAGGTAAAGATGATAAGTTTGAACTTGGGGTTGCAGCAGCAGAACCAACAATTAGTTCAGATGATAAAACATATACATTTAAAATTCGCGATGACGCTGAATGGTCAAATGGTACACCAGTAACAGCTCAAGATTTTGTATACTCTTGGAGAAAAGCAGTAAATCCTGCAACTGGCTCACAATATGCTTATATGTTTGATGGTTTTATTGCTAATGCATCAGATATCATGGCTAAGAAAAAAGACATTAACACATTAGGTGTTAAAGCTGTAGATGATAAAACGCTTGAAGTTAAATTAGAGCGTCCAACTACATATGCTAAATCATTATTTGCGTTTGTAACATTCAAACCACAAAATGAAAAATATGTTAAAGAACAAGGTAAAAACTATGCAAAAACTAGTGATAACTTAATCTATAACGGTCCTTTCACAATGAAAGACTGGGATGGTAACGGCGATTCATGGGAATATGTAAAAAATGATAAATATTGGGGTGCTAAAGATGTTAAGTTAAACAACGCTAAAATTAACGTTGTTAAGCAACCATCAACAGGTATCAACTTATATACAAAAGGTGAAGCAGACGCAGTTGTACTATCTGCAGAATACGCTAAACAATATGCAAATGATAAAGATAGAATCAGTGTGCCACAAGCATCAGTATTCTACCTTAAATTCAACCAAAAACGTGCAGGTAAAGATACTGTATTAGCAAATGAACACGTACGTAAAGCAATCGCTCAATCATATAACAAAGAAGCTTATGCTAAACAAATTTTAGCTAACGGTTCTGTAGCAGCTGACCAACAAGTACCAAAAGGTTTAGCTAAAAATGAAAAAACAGGTGAAGATTTTACTAAAGCAGCTGGAGAAGCAAACAAATACTTAACGTATAATGTTGAAGCAGCTCAAAAAGAGTGGAAATTAGCTCAAAAAGAAATTGGCGATAAAGTAACAATCGAATTATTAAGTGATGATACTGATAACGCAAAATCTTCTTCACAGTACATGAAAGACCAAATGGAAAAAAATCTTCCAGGTTTAACAGTTAGCCTTAAAAATGTACCATTTAACAACCGTGTTGATTTAGATAGTAAATCTGATTTTGATATGGAATTATCTGGTTGGGGAGCTGACTTCCAAGATCCACTTACATTCTTAGAATTATATGTAACTGGCGGAACAAACGCTAACATCAACTACTCTAACAAAGAGTACGATGCTTTAATTACTGCTAACAAAACAACAGATGCAGCTGACCCACAAAAACGTTGGGAAAACTTCATCAAAGCACAAGATATCTTGATTAATCAAGATGCTGCAATCGCACCAATTTACCAACGTTCATTATCAATTCTTCAAAATCCAGCAATCAAAGATATGTACCGTCATAACTTTGGTTCTGATTACAGCTTAAAAGCAGCTTATATTAAATAATTACTATCATCGTTGCGAATTTATTCGCATACGAGGATAGTAGGGGTGCTGAAATTGTTGCGAAGAAATGAGCATACAAGGACAGTATGGGACGGAGCGAAAGCGAGTACCAATCCATAGAGCAATTGAGTACCAATCCTTAGAGCAATTGAGTACCAATCCTTACTTTAAAGCAGCCACATATATGTGTGGCTGTTTTTTGTTAAAGTCGTTGCGAATTTATTCGTATACGAGGATAGTAGGGGTGCTGAAATTGTTGCGAAGAAATGAGCATACAAGGATAGTATGGGTGCTGAAATTGTTGCGAAGAAATGAGCATACAAGGA
>NZ_JAFYUW010000002.1:0-8193 GCF_017549435.1 Brochothrix sp. | reverse complement strand
CAGAAATAAGTTGTGTTGCGATAGCGATGATCGGTTTTTTACTTAGTAAGGCAAGTCCTTCATCATAACGATCGTAGCCAATATGTGAAGGTAGCCAAGTGAAGTAATAATCACACGCTAACGTTGCTAAATGATTGATAACTTCTAGTGCAAAATTATCGTTTTTGAGTGGTATTGTTGAGCAGTTATAATAACGCGATGGTAACGTGGTAACCGTATCAGCTGCTATCGATTGGTTTACTTCTTGCAAAGCAATGACATCCACATCGTTATGACTAATGAAGTTCGCTAACGTAACAGCCTGTGGGCAATCATAATCGCCCATCAAGCTATGCGTATTTAATGTTAGAAATTTCATCTTATAAACCGAGCGTATCGTTGATATCAGATTTTAAAACATCAGCTTTTGGCCCATAAATGGCTTGAATACCGTTATCTTTTTTAACAAGACCCAAAGCACCTAATTTTTTCCAATCGGGTTCTTCGCCAACTAGAGAAGCGTCTTTAACTGTGACACGTAAACGAGTCATACAAGCATCAACATCAACGATATTCGTTGGACCACCAAGACAGTCGATGATACCTTGGACTTGTTTATCCTTAGAAGGAACGTTGTTAGGATTATTTGTAGCATCATCGTTTTCATTTTCAGGCATATCATCAATATAGTTACCTAAACGACCTGGTGTTGCAAATTTGAAACGACCAATTAAGAAGTAAGAGATAAAGTAAGCAATTCCGAAGAACACGATACAAGAAATAACATAGTTGATGATATCTAATCCTAAACCAGCTTTAAGTGAGAGCGGCAAACGTGTTAATAGTTCAAGGTTACCAAATGAGTGAACTCTTAAAGAGATTAAATCTGCTAGACCAAAACTTAAACCTTGAATTAAGGCATAAACAACATAAAGTAATGGCGCACAGAACATGAACATAAATTCAAGTGGTTCGGTTACACCTGTTAAGAAAACAGCAATTGCAGCTGAAAGGAATACTGATTTGTATTTTTTACGTTTGTCAGCATCAACACGACGGTACATAGCTAGAGCTATACCCATTAATGTTCCGGTTGCTCCAATCATTTGCCCAACTTTAAAACGAGCGGGTGTAATGGTATCAACAAGGTTGTTATATGAGGCACTGTCACCAATGCTGCTGAAGTGAGATAAGTCACTCGCCCAAGCTAACCACAATGGGTCTTGCCCGAAGACTTGTTGTCCGGCATTAGCCCCCGACATAATCGTATAAGTACCACCCAACGGTGTATAGTTAATCGGAATCGTCAACATATGATGTAAACCAAATGGTAACAAGAGTCGTTCAAGCGTCCCGTAGATGAACGGTGCGACAAAAGGAGCAGAGGCAGAAGAGGTTGCAATCCAGATTCCGAATTTATTGATTCCGGTTTGGATGACAGGCCATACAAGCGCCATTAAAAGTGCAATAATGATTGACCACAAGATAACTACGAAAGGAACAAAACGTTTCCCGTTAAAGAAAGCAAGCGCGTCAGGTAACTTACGATAGTTGTAATATTTATTGTAGAGATTTCCACCAAGGAAACCAGCAATAATACCGACGAATACACCCATATTTAGTGCAGGTGCACCTAATATTGAAGTGAAGTAACCTTCAACCAATATTTTAGTGCCGAATAAAGTAGTTGTTGTAGCACCTTCAGTTGTTAACATTTCGGTATTAACACCGAAGATGGCACCGGTAATTGTATTAATAAGAATAAAAGCGATTAATGCAGCAAAAGCACCACCAGCTTTTTCTTTGGCCCATGAGCCCCCGATGGCAACCGCGAAGAGAATAGCGAGGTTAGTAATAATTCCCCAACCGATTTGTTCGGTGACACCACCGACACGTGTAAAGAATGCAATATCAAACATGGCGAATATTTTCCCGATACTGATCATTAAACCAGCAGCAGGCATAACAGCCACAACTACAAGTAATGTTTTACCAAATTTTTGCCAGAATTCAAATGATAATAGTTGTTTCATTTTTGTATTTCCTCCTAAATTTCGTTTTTATGCAAACGCTTGCCTAAAGTATAGATGGAATCGCTTGCAACTGTCAAGCGATTTTTAAAATAGTGTTTGAAACAGAGATGATTTGATGAATATAACGTCTAGGGATTGACAATGCAAACGGTTGCGTAGTATCATGTAATTGAGCAAATGAAAACGGTTTATTTGTAACGTTCGAAGTTGTAGAAAATGTGTTGCTACATAATATCTGTCGTTCCAGTCTTACTATTTATAAAACAGCAAGAAACAGACGTTTTTCACTACGATAAGTGTAGCACTATCAGCTTGAAAAGGTTGCGATAAATCATTTTATAAGGAGGAAATAAAAGTGCAAAATAATAAATTTGAATTAGATGGTTGGAAATTAACAACTCATGAATTGGATAAAGAGAACAAACGTTTCCAAGAAAGTCTAACAAGTATTGGGAATGGTTACATGGGAATGCGAGGTATGTTTGAAGAATCGTATTCGGGTGATAAACATGAAGGCATATACTTGGCAGGTGTGTGGTACCCAGATAAAACGCGTGTGGGTTGGTGGAAAAATGGTTACCCAGAATATTTTGGTAAAGTAATCAACACAGTTAATTTCATGAAACTTGCTTTCTATATCGATGGTGCAGAAGTGGATCTTTACACGGATACTATCTCTGATTTCACTCATGAATTAGATATGTATAATGGTTTATTAACGCGTTCTTTCATTATTACTAAAGGAACAAAACGCGTGAAATTTACAGTGCAACGCTTTGTAAGCCTTGCAACAAAAGAATTATGTGCCATTTCAGTACAATTTGAGAACTTAGGTGCAGCAGCAACGATTAAAGTCGCATCAGCAATTGATGCAAATGTTACCAATGAAGATGCGAACTACGATGAAAAATTCTGGCAAGTTGTTGAAAAAGAGGTAGTAGCAACAGATGGTTTGTTAGTTGCGCGTACAATTGAAAATAACTTTGATATCCCACAATTTACAGTTGGTTTTAAAATGACGCATGAACAAACTGGCTTCGCGGTCCAAGCAGCAGTGGAAACAGAGCAAGAAATTGTGACCAACTATGAGGCAACAATTGAAACAGGTGAAAAAGTAGTTTTAGAAAAACGCATTTTAGTTGTAACGTCACGTGATTTTGAAACAGTTGAAAGCATTAAAGAGCAACTTAATAGTTTAACGCAAACGCTTGCTTCATCAACTTATGATGAAATAAAAACAGCACACCAAACATTATGGCACCGTCGTTGGGACCTAGCAGATGTTGAAATTGGTGGGGACGTTTCGGCACAACAAGGTATTCGTTTCAATATCTTCCAATTATTCTCAACTTATTACGGTGAAGACGCACGTCTTAACATTGGACCTAAAGGATTTACAGGTGAGAAATACGGTGGTGCGACATATTGGGATACAGAAGCTTTTGCCATTCCGTTTTATCTATCATTAGCAGCACCAGAAGTGACAGAAAACTTATTAGATTATCGTCACCAACAATTGCCACAAGCACAACATAACGCGAGACAACAAGGTTTAGCAGGTGCTTTATACCCAATGGTAACTTTTACAGGTGTCGAATGTCACAACGAATGGGAAATTACATTTGAAGAGATTCACCGTAACGGATCGATGGTGTATGCGATATACAACCATGCAAACTATACGGGGGATGAAAGTTACTTGTTAACAAAAGGAATTGATGTCATCACTGAAATTTCACGTTTCTGGGCAGACCGTGTTCACTTCTCAAAACGACAAGGACAATACATGATGCACGGTGTAACAGGACCTAATGAGTATGAAAATAACGTGAATAATAACTGGTACACCAACTATATGGCACAATGGACGTTGCGTTATGCGCTTGAAACGTTGCCTAAACTATCAGCTGAAAAACGTGAATCATTACAAATTACTGCTGAAGAAACGGCGAAATGGTCAGATATTGTTGAAAAAATGTACCTGCCACATGATGAACAAGAAGATGTTTTCTTACAACATGATACATTCATGGATAAGGATTTAACGCCTGTAGCAGAATTAGACCCAGCATCTTTACCATTGAACCAAAACTGGTCATGGGATCACATTTTACGTTCGCCTTACATCAAACAAGCGGATGTGCTACAAGGGGTGTATTATTTCCCTGAAAACTTTACACTTGAAGAGAAAAAACGCAACTTTGATTTTTATGAGCCTTTAACAGTGCATGAATCAAGCTTATCACCAAGTGTACACGCTATTTTAGCTGCGGAGATTCGTTACGAAGAAAAAGCAGTTGAAATGTATGAACGAACAGCACGTCTGGACTTAGACAATTATAATAATGATACAGAAGATGGTTTACATATTACATCAATGACAGGTAGCTGGCTTGCAATTGTACAAGGATTTGCTGGAATGCGCGTATCAGATCACGAATTATCGTTTAAACCGTTTTTACCAGAAAAATGGGAAAATTACCGTTTCCACATTAACTTCCGCGGTAGATTATTGTTAATCACAGTCACAACAGCTGGAACAGATGTGAAATTAATTAAAGGTGAGCCATTAACTATCACAGTTGATGAAAAACCACGCGTATTAAAGGTAGAGGAGGCAGCAAAATGAAGGCAGTAATTTTTGATTTAGATGGCGTTATTGCAGATACTGCACGTTTTCATTTTATCGCTTGGCAACAATTAGCAGCCGATTTAGGCATTGTTATTGATGAAGCGTTTAATGAAGAATTGAAAGGGATCAGTCGCTCGGAATCACTCGAGCGCATTCTCATTCATGGTAACCAAAGTGATCGATATAGCGAAGGTGAACTTGCTGTTTTTGCTAACAAAAAAAATGAAGTTTACCTTGAGCTCATTTCTTCATTATCTGAAAAAGATATTTTACCAGGTATTACAGCCTTTTTAGACGAACTAGCAACAGCTGAAATCCGTATCGCACTTGCATCTGCAAGTCGTAATGGGCCTTTTATCCTTGATAAGTTAGGTTTGAGTGATCGTTTTGAAACAATCGTTGATCCATCAGGTCTTAAAGCGGGCAAACCAGCGCCAGATATTTATTTAGCAGCTGCAGCACAATTAGGCTTGAAGGCTGGTGACTGTGTTGGTGTGGAAGATGCGTTGGCAGGTGTACAAGCAATTAATGCAGCAAATATGGTATCAATCGCTGTGGGAGATGCTCAGGAATTAGCTGAAGCAGATCACATCTTTAGTAGCACAGCTTTGCTAGATCTTGAAACAATTCAAGGTGTTTGGGAAGCGGCACATCATGCCTAAGATTGAACGTTCCATTTTTGGTACGATTAAAAATACTACGGTGGAACGCTTTCAGCTCGAAAATGATCAAGGCATGTCTATCAGTGTAATGACTTATGGTGCAACACTATTGGAAGTTGTTGTGCCAGATAAAACAGGACGATTTGAGAACGTCGTATTAGGATGTGCGACATTAGCAGAATACAGCGCACATTCCCCTTATTTTGGTGCAACAATCGGTCGCGTCGGCGGCCGTATTCGCCAAGGGAAATGGTTAAACACGCAATTGACGCAAAACGAAGGAGAACAACACATACATGGTGGCGTTAACGCTGTTAGTCACCGTGTATGGGAGGTTCTTAAAAGTGATGTCGAAAATTTATCAGTCACGTTAGGAATTGTAAGTCCAGCGGGAGATAACGGTTACCCTGGTAATTTGGAAATGACTGTGACGTATCAATTGTATGCGGACAATCATTTTGAGATAATAACTACAGGGATAACAGATGAAGCAACATTATTTAATCCCACGAATCATAGCTATTTCAATTTAAGTGGTGATTTAAAAGAAACAATCAGTGAACATCAGCTTGAAATCGGAGCATCGCAAGTCGCGTTAATGGATGACAGTAAATGTCCGACCGGTGTGTTAGCACCTGTAGCCAATACAGCTTTCGATTTTCAAGCGGGCCAAACTTTGAAAGCGTTCACAAAAAAAGAGCCTCAAGGATTAGATACACCTTTTCCGCTGAATGAAGGTTCTGATTTTGCAGTACGTCTGACTGATAACGTCAGTGGACGCAGAATGGTAATAGAAACAGATGCCAATGCCATCGTTGTTTTCTCGACAACAGGAATGAACGAACCGTATTTAGTTAATGGTACCCGTCCGATGGTATCTGAACTAGGTATAGCCCTGGAGCCGCAACAGTTACCAGATGCGATACATCATGACCACTTTGGTGATATTGTATTGCCAGAAGGTAGACACAAAAGTTATCGCAGCAGTTACAGATTCGATACAATCAAACAAAACTAAAGGAGTGAATGAAGATGGAATGGTGGAAAGATGCAGTCATTTATCAGATATACCCTCGTAGTTTCAAAGATAGTACAGGTAATGGTTTTGGAGACCTCAGGGGAGTGATTGAAAAGCTAGATTACTTAGAATCACTCGGTGTGGATGGGTTATGGTTAAGCCCAATTTTTGAATCACCCCAAAAAGATAACGGTTATGACATCAGTGATTATCGTAAGATAGATCCACGTTTTGGAACTAATGAAGACATGTATGAATTGATTGAGAAAGCCCATGCAAAAGGAATGAAAATTATCATGGACCTTGTGGCGAACCACTCGTCTGATCAACATCGTTGGTTCCAAGAAAGTAAGAAATCAAAAGATAATCCCTATCGTGATTATTATATATGGAAAGATGCACAAGCTGATGGGTCACCTCCGAACAATTGGGGCTCTATCTTTTCAGGTGGCGCATGGGAATGGGATGAAACAACAGAACAATACTACTTACATTATTTCTTAAAAGAACAACCAGACTTAAACTGGGAAAATCCAAAGTTACGCGAAGAAATTTATGATTTGATGCGTTTTTGGATGGCTAAAGGTGTAGATGGTTGGCGTATGGACGTAATTGGAGCTATCTCTAAGGATCAGTCATTCCCAGCATATGACAGTGATGAACAATATGTCGTCGGCGAGTATCATTCAAACGGGCCACGATTACACGAATTTATTCAAGAGATGAACCGTGAAGTTTTAGCGCCATTTAATGCAATGACAGTTGGCGAAGGAAATGGCTCAGATATTGAATCAGCAAAATTGTTCACCGATCCAGAACGTAACGAATTAAACATGATTTTTACGTTTACACATATGGGCGTAGATGAACGTCCGACAGCACAACTTGGTAAATGGGGGATGAAACCGTTTGATTTAGTTGAGTTAAAAGCTGATTTGGCATTATGGCAAACAGCCTTAAATGAACGTTTTTGGAACACACTCTATTTCGAAAACCACGATCAAGCGCGTGTGGTGTCAAGATGGGGCAATGATACAACCTATCATCATCAAAGTGCAACAGCTTTCGCAACCGTCTTACATGGGCTCAAAGGAACGCCATTTGTATATCAAGGTGAAGAAATCGGTATGGTAAACAGTTCGTTCCCAATTGAAGATTATGATGATGTTGAAATTCATAACGCTTATAAAGACCTTGTACAAGAACGTCAATTATTATCTGAAGCTGATTTTATGGCAGCGGTTGAAACAAAAGGACGTGATAATGCACGAACTCCAATGCAATGGGATGCAACTGCGAATGCTGGTTTTACAACAGGCACCCCTTGGTTGAAGGTGAACCCTCGTTTCGAAGAGATCAATGTTGAAAAAGCTGTTGCAGATAAAGGTTCTATTTTCCATTATTATCAAAAGTTAATAGCGTTACGACACAATGAAGAACTTTTTAGAACAGGTGAATTTGAGCTGACTAATAGCGAAGACCCACGCTTATTCACCTACACAAGAACCTTAGGTGATGAACAATTAATTATTGTTGCCAACATGAGCGCTGAAAACTATCAGCCACTGCCGTTATTGTCGACTGAAAAAGCGACATGGGAGTTGTTGATTAGTAACTATGCTGATACGCCAGCGATTGATGTGATAAGCGTCTTACGTCCTTATGAAGCGGCTATCTATAAAGTGAAATAAGATAAACTTAACAGAACGACAGCTAGTTTTAAAACATAGATTGTACAACGTATAAAAATAAATAATTTCACGAGAATAACAGTTTGACCTTTGTGTCCGTCTGTTGTTCTCTTTTTTAGGTTACAGTTGTGTTTTATATTGTAATAATTGGAATGACAATATTTTTTTGAAAAACGCT
>NZ_JAFYUW010000075.1:0-21385 GCF_017549435.1 Brochothrix sp. | reverse complement strand
CCCAAGTTTTACCTAAAAAAATATATTCCAAGATGCCAAAATTCGTGAAGAAAAAAATTTCTCAAAAAAATTTCGTTGCCGGGTGGAGCACTTATGTATTATTAAGTCCTTTGGATGAAGTGAAATCTGGAGTATCCCAATTTCTACAAAAAAAGGCGTGCCTAGAATGATTGCTAACTCAGCTGGTTATATAGCTCAAGGAATTGTTTGGGCTGTCATATAATAGGATTGTAAAATGAAGGAGCGACCTCTATGGATCAGCTGAAATTAATTTTTACGATAATTTTATCTATTATAATTGCTGTGTTAAATTTTCATGCGAAGCAATATCTCACTTTTTCTATCATGTTAATTGTTGTCTTGTTACTTTTTACATTTTTTTCAAAAAGGGATTAAATAAACTACACAACTTTTAGATGTCAAAAATAAAATGCAAAAAAAAACGAACTTATCTAATTTTGATAAGCTCGTTTTTTATTTTTTAAAAATTAAACACAAAGATAAAACATTAGACCCGCAATTTAATTTTCGTGAGATTTATGCATTTTCTTTAATTGATGCGATTGTTGTTGCATCTAATTGTGGTAATAATTTCAAGAGCATTTCTTTAGCTGCTGCATAATCATCCACATGTAAAATTGATTGACTAGTATGAATGTAGCGTGATGGCAAACCAATTACTGCACTTGGAATTCCGCCTTCCATTTTATGAACAGTTCCAGCGTCTGTTCCGCCTGGCGATACAAAGTATTGATAAGGAATGTGATTATCCTTCGCTGTTTCTAACATAAAATCACGTAACCCTCGATGAGTAATCATCGTACGATCATAGATACGTAACAAGAATCCGCCGCCTAATTGACCAAATTGACTTTTATCGCCTGTTGTATCATTAGCTGGTGAAGCATCTAATGCGATGAACATTTCTGGTTTAATCATGCTTGCTGCTGCTTCAGCGCCTCTAAGACCAACTTCTTCTTGTACTGTCGCACCGATATATAATTCATGCGGTAATTTAATATTTTTCAACTCTTCTGCTGCTTCAATTGCTAAACCAACACCATAACGATTATCCCATGCTTTCGCTAAAATTTTCTTTGGGTTAGCCATAGGTGTGAATTCTGAAACTGGTGCGATTGGATAACCTGGTAAAATACCAAATGATTCCATAACTTCTTCAGCGCTGTCTGCACCAATATCAATCAATAAGTTAGCTGCTTTAACTGGTGCGTTACGTTCTGCTTCAGATAAAAGATGTGGTGGCACTGATGCAATAACACCGATTACAGGTCCATGGTCAGAAACGATTTGAACGCGTTGTGCTGACAACACATGTGGACTCCATCCACCTAACGTATCAAATTTAATCATGCCATTAGGTGTAATTTTAGTAACAATAAAACCAACTTCATCCATATGTCCGGCAACTAAAATACGTGGTGCTCCTGCATTTTCTTTTACGCCAAACAAGCCCCCTAAACCATCTTGTTCAAAACGATCAACATTCGGTGCCATCTGCTCTTTCATAAAAGCACGTACTGGTCGTTCAAATCCTGATGGTGCTGCCATTTCAGTCAAAGTTTTAAATAATTGCTGTGTGTTATTATTCATGTAAAATATCCCCCTAAAAAAAACGCAACAAATGAAAAAGCCATTCATTGCGTTTTAAATTATTATTTTGCTGTTGTTTCAAAAATAACTGTTTCACCAGCTGTTACATTACCTGGTTCAGTCCATACAAAGTCATATTCGTTATTGCTACTATTAGTAACAACAACTGGAATAACTGTTGAAGCTGCTTTTTCTTTAATTAATTCAAGATCAGCTTCGATGATTGGTTGACCAGCTTTAACGTGATCGCCTAATTTAACAAGTGTCTTAAAGCCTTCACCTTCCATTGCCACTGTTTCTAAACCAATGTGTACAAGAATTTCTTGTCCAAGTGCAGAGCGGATACCAAAAGCATGTTTGCTTTTTTCTGCAATTTGAATAATTTCGCCGTCTACTGGTGCTACAACGATACCGTTTGTTGGTTGAACACCAACACCTTCACCCATCATTTTTTGAGCAAATACTGGGTCTGGAACTTCTTCAATCTTAATTAATACACCTGTTACTGGTGATACAATTTTTTCATTTGTGATTGCTTTTTCTTTACCGAATAATTTTTTAAACATAATTTATATTTCCTCCTTAAATAGTTCTTTCTATCACATATATTATAGCATGACTTTCCACTATAATCGCTTATTTTAAACGGCACGCTCTCATTGTTGTCATAAAACAGTGAATTTTGTACAAAACTTATACAATTATTAGGCAAACGCTCTCACTTTTATAAAATTAGACTAATTTATGTATAACAAGTACAATTGTAATAGCTCTTAAAGAGTAAACAAGCTAATAAGGATGTGATTTTTTTGAGTGAGACTTTCTCAAATGAAGTAACAAATCAAATTACACGTTTCAATACCACTTTTAATAATATTGATTGGTCAAACATTATTGATACCATTATTAATGGTCTGCTATCCCTGATTTTCACAGTAATCATTTACTATATCGTACGCGCTATTGGGCAAAGGATTATTCGTAAAATTTTCGACAGTTATAGCAAGCGTGAAAATGTCAGCGAAAATCGTTCAAATACACTTTTAAGTCTAATTGAAAATGCTTTTCGTTATATCTTGATGTTTATCTTGAGCGTTAGTGTATTGAGTACATTTAACGTAGACGTACGTGCCATCATCGCTAGTGCGGGTATCGTCGGTTTAGCAGTGGCTTTTGGTGCCCAAGGCTTAGTAAGTGATGTTGTCACTGGTTTCTTTATTCTATTGGAACGTCAACTCGATGTGGGTGACAATATCACAGTTGGAGAAATTAAAGGGACTGTTGAGTTATTGGGGTTACGTACAACACAAATCAGAGATCTCAACGGGACAATTCATTTTATTCCCAATCGTGAAATTATGGTCGTAAGCAATCATTCTCGTGGGAATATGTTGGCGCTTGTGCGTATTCAAATTAACCCAAATGAAGATATTGATAAGGCTCTTGCTGCAATCGAGGAAACTACTCGTGAGTACACGAGAAATAATGCAAATATCGTCGATACACCTGTTGTGTCTGGTATTGTCGGTTATGAACAAGGTAACTTCGTTGTGACGATTTCAACTAATACAGTAAATGGATCACAATTTGTTGTTAGCAATGAACTTTATCAAAAAGTGTATCAAAACTTCCAAGCAAAAAAACTATTGATGCCTCTATCAATCGCACCAACAACAGAAACCAAATAAAAAAAAGAAAAGGCGAAAGCGCCTTTTCTTTTTTATTTGTCTAAACTTTTCAAGTAACTTGTAATCACACCCACTGCAAAAGGTAACGCCTCTTCAGTTGGTGACATTTTAGAATGATGCAATCCGTATGGCGTATCAATGCCTAACCAAAACATTAACCCAGGAATTTTATCTAACATATAACCAAAATCTTCTCCTGTCATTGCTTCACGACAAGGAACATAGGCCTCAGGAAATTGTTTTTCTAAATGATCGATAAATTCCTTGGTTACTTGTTCGTTATTGTAGACTTGCATATAGGCGGGACGCTCCAAACGCTCAATTTTACAATCATAGGCAATTGACATCCCCTCGATCAATTGAGCAATGCGTGCATTAACAATCGCCATTGTTTCTTTTGATAATGTTCGAATCGTTCCTTCTATCGCAGCTGTTTCTGAAATAATATTCATGGTGTTCCCAGCCGCAACTTTACCGATCGTAATAACTGCACTGTCTAGTGGGTCAATATTACGACTGATAATCGATTGCACTTGTGATACAAATTCACAAGCGGCAACTACCATGTCATTCGCTTTATGAGGATACGCCGCATGTCCACCTTTACCAGTGAAATTAACAAATAGCTCACTCGTATTGGCAAATAACAATCCTGGCTTCAAAGCGATTTTCCCTACTTCATATTCAGGAGCCACATGTAAGGCAAGTATTTGATCTGGCCACCATTCTTTCATCTCATCCGATGCCAACATTGGTTGAGCACCACCAGGGTTTTCTTCTGCTGGTTGAAAATAAAAAACAACATCGTTTTGAAGAGGGGCCGTTACGATATTTGTAATGACACCTAACGCGATTGTCATATGCATATCATGACCACAGGCATGCATTTTCCCCAGATGTTTAGAGGCATACGCTAACCCTGTTTCTTCAACGATTGGAAGTCCATCCATATCGGCACGGTAACCAATCGTTTTTTTTGAATCTGTTCCTGAAATACGTACAAGTAATCCCGTACGCCATTTTTTCACGACCATATTCGCTTGTGGCAGTTGTGAAAGATAATCCAATAAATACGCTTGTGTCTTAAATTCTTCATATCCCAATTCAGGAATTTGATGTAAATCACGGCGTATTTTTTGCAAGTCAGTTAAGTTCATCGACGTTCCTTCTTTCTTCAACGTTTACAGTTCGCGTAATGCCGACATAATTTCTGTTTTAGAACGTGTTTTATCATCAATTTTCTTAATTTCACGTGCTGGAATACCGGCAACCACTGTTCCTGGTTCTACATCTTTAATGACAACCGCTCCGGCTGCAACAACAGAACCTTTACCAATACGAACGCCTTCTAATACAGTACAATTAGCGCCAATTAATACATCATCTTCAACAATGACTGGTTGTGCTGATGGCGGCTCAATAACGCCTGCAAGAACAGTACCTGCACCGATATGACAGTTATCGCCAACTGTCGCACGACCTCCAAGAGTAACGTTCATATCAATCATAGTGTTTTTACCGATAACAGCACCGATATTAATCAATGCTCCCATCATGATGACAGCATTATCACCGATTTCAACTTGATCACGAATCATAACATCAGGCTCAATACGAGCATTGAATTTTTTCAAGTCTACTTCTGGAATTGCTGAATTACGACGGTCATTTTCTAAAACATAATCAGAGATATGAGCAGCGTTTTCTGTAAGGAATGGTTCTACAACATCCCATTCACCAAAAATAACACCTGAAGTTGATTGAACAAAGTCTTTAATAGAGTCAGGATAAGTTATTTTATCTAAATCACCTTTAAGGTAAACCTTTACCGGTGTTGATTTTTTGCTTTCTTGAATAAATTTAATAATTTCATTTGCATCCATTTGCTTCATAATGTCATTCTCCTTTTTTATCAATTTATTATAGTGTGCCATATTTTAGAATATTTGCAATAGTCCTTTTTCTTTATCCAAACGTTCAATTAATTGTACAAACGCCTGTACTTGTGGCAGTTGGAAACTTTTTTTATACCCTAACAACCACGTATTACGATGTAAACGTTCGCCATCTTCTTGAACCAACGGCATCACATTTAGTTGCGTATTTTTACCGATAATGAGTTCTGGTAAAATCGTGTACCCAATGCCACTTAATGCCATTTGTTTACAGGTTTCCAGCTGATCAACAACCAATGTTTTACTAGGTAAACGATGAAAATGTTGTTGCCAATAATCCATTATTCCTTGATCATAATCAGAATCTGTTTTGAAGCGAATAAAAGGACGATCCGATGCCAATGTTTCAGCTGTTGTCGTATTATATTTATCGACTAAGCAAAGGTTATCTGCAAACAAAAAGCGCTTTTCACCTGTCCAATCCGATTCTCCTCGAGTAATTGCTAGGTGTACTTCACCATCTGCAATTGCTTGCTGTGAACGGCGGCTCCCGCCGGAATCAAGCTCGATATTAACATGCGGGTATTGTGCGATAAACTCTTTAAAAACATGCGGCAGCCATCGTTGAGCAACAATTGTACCCGAATATATCTTCAACGTCCCTTGAACAACACCTTCCATTGCTAAAAGTTCATCAAGTACCTGTTCTTCTTCTTCCAATACAGAACGAGCAAACTCAATAATTTTTTCACCTTGTGGTGTTAGCAATAGCCCTTTTCGAGTACGAATAAACAACTGTTTCTCCCACCGTGCTTCAATCGATTGAAGCCTTTGTGAAAGTGCTGGTTGTGAAATATAAAGGCGTTCTGCGGTTTTCCTCATGTTCAACTCTTCCGCTAACATATCCAATATTCTAAATTCTGTAATACTCATTTTTTATCATCCTTTGTTCGCTTTTTACTGATCAACAGGCTGATGAATAGCTTTCGCTAAACGCTTAAGTGCAACCCTACGTGTTACAATACCGACAAATTCGTTATCATCATCAACCACACATAAGAAAGAGTGATCAATTAAATGTTTTAATAAAATTTCAAATGAAAAACCTACACGTAACACTGGATAATCACGGATAACTACATTATAAACTTTTACTTCTGGTAAATTTTCAAACAAAATACTTTCAACGCCCATTATATCATTCATAATACCAGCGTTATTAATCATACCAATATACTTGTTATCATAATCTAAAACAGGGATTAACGTATAACCCGTGTTTGTTAATACAAGCAATGCATGTTCAAGACTATTATCTTCAAAGACGTGTGCTACTTTGCTTGCTGGAATAACATAATCTTCCATTGCAAGTTCAAATTCTTCCTTTAATGAGTTATTCATTAATAAACGCCACCTTTAGTATTTGCTAAGAAGAGCTTACTACCATTTAACCACATTTCACAAAACTTCTAAAGCAATAAAAAAAACAAAGTAAACAGCTGTTCACTTTGTTTTTTTAAGTACTTATTGTTTACTGAGCATCTTGTAATAATTCAAAGATATCAATTGCTGCTAAATCAATGTTATCGAATTGATATTTTTGATCCTCTTCCAAAATAACAATTTCGAATGATTCAGTTGCTTGGTAATATTTAACTTCACAAATTGCTTTTCCTTCTCTTTCAAAACGACGTTGTTGTACTTCAACAGAATCGTCCTCTTTCATAGCGTTCAAACGTTGTATAATACCTGCTAATTGAGACAAGTAAAAAACCCCTCTCTTCTCATTGAAAAATTTGCTTTAAAAATCATCGCATGTATTATCTTATCAGATATTACACTTTTTTTCACTAATTAAAGATGGTTTTTTTTTACTTTATTTTATATTTAACTGTTGTTTTTGTTCACAATATTTGTTAGTAGGCGTTGTGTTTCACAAATAGCACAGGTTAACACTTTATTGCGATGATAACCAACAAATCGATATTTTTCTTGATTTACCTCTGCATAAATTTCTCCCCAAGAGTTCACTGGGCTAAAGCCGACAATTTGAAACAAAATTGGCGTCCCATTTATTTTCGTTTGGAAAAAACAGATTTGTTTATTGTTCGACATAACTCACAGCTCCTCTTCTAAATGATAATAATTATCATTATCACTTATAATACTAGAATTCGTTTTTTTTATCAAGCCATAATTTTTATCTTCATCTCTTTGATAGTTATGATAAAATATAAATTAATTACATAACACAATACAAAGGAGTTGTTTATGAATGGTTTTACCTTTAAATAGATTAGTTGATGACATTGAAATTTCTGGCATTCGCCAATTCAGCGAAAAAGTTGGAATAATACCTAACATTATCCCACTTACTTTAGGCGCTCCTGATTTTCCGACACCAGATCACATCAAAACAGCTGCTAAAGCTGCTATTGATAATAATATTACAAACTATACGCCAAATGCAGGCTTTTTATCTACACGCCAAGCGGCTGCTGCTTATTTCAAAAAGAAATACAGTCTTGATTATGACCCCTTATCTGAAGTGGTCATTACAGTTGGTGCAACTGAGGCAATTTCACTTGCACTGAGCACTGTTTTAAACCCCGGTGACGAGGTTTTAGTGCCAGACCCTCTCTATCCTGGTTATACTGCCCCGATACATCTTGCAGGGGCTGAGATGGTCGTTATGGACACGACGGTTACTGAATTCAAGGTAACACCTGCTATGTTAGATAATTATGTCACTGAGAAGACAAAGGTTTTAATTCTTGCTTATCCGTGTAACCCAACAGGTGTTACCTATACAAAAGAAGAAGCCATTGTTCTTGCAGCAAAAATCAAAGAATTAGGTATCTATCTGATTGCAGATGAAATCTATAGTGAGCTAACTTATGGTGAAGAACATTATTCGCTTGCTCGTGAGATTCGTGAACAAACAATCGTATTAAATGGGCTTTCTAAATCGCATGCGATGACCGGTTGGCGTATCGGTGTCTTAATGGCACCCGAATCGATCGTAAGACATGTCTTGAAGATACACCAAGTCACAACAACTTGTGCCACAAGTATTTCGCAAATTGCTGCAGAAGAAGCCTTCAGCAATGGTTTTAACGATTCACTGGAAATGCGTGAAGCTTATCGCCAAAGACGCGATTATGTTCAACCTCTTCTCGAGGAAATGGGCTTTGATGTTATCTCTCCTGACGGTGCTTTTTACTTCTTTATCAAACTACCTGAGTATGTGAAAGAAAACAGTTATGATTTTGCTGTAGCCTTTGCGGAACAGTATCAAGTCGCTATTATACCTGGTGACTCCTTTTCTCAAAAAGGGGATCGTTACCTCCGTATTTCTTACGCTGCTAGTATGGATCATTTAAAAATTGCTATGGAACGACTCAAACAAATGATGGCTAGTTATCATTAATTGCGAACCTTATCCGACAGTTAAAAATATTTACTTCCAATTTTTTTCAAACAAAAAAAGCACAAACTTTCTCAACAATAGAGGAAGTTTGTGCTTTTATTCATGTTTTTATGTTAACCCTCACGTCGGACTATGAAACGACGGATATTGTTATTAAACACTTCTGATAACATCAAACCAATTGCAATCGCTCCTGCTACCATACAAACATGTACGGTATTATTGATTGCAGATAAATAATCACCATTTACATATTCTCTTACGGCTGTCATTGCAATAAAACCGGGTACAAGTGGAACAATTCCTGGCATATTGAAAATAATCATCGGCATTTTCATATGTCGAGCCATTCGATCACTTGCAATGGCAACAGTAAAGGACGCCACTAATGTTGACATGATTTTCCCTGTTCCCATAAAAAGAAACGCTTCAAAAACAGTCCAACAAATAGCACCAATTATCCCACAGGCGATAAAGGCACGTTTAGGAATGTTCAACAAAACACCAAAGGTGGCCACTGAAACAAAACTCAACGCAATGTGTAAAATATAAGTTAACATCTCAATAACCTCCTTAGTTCAATAAAAAGCGATATGTAATAGCAATCCCTATTGCTATTGATGCTGCTGATAAAATCGCTTCGACACCACGACCCATTCCTGATATTAAGTGACCCGCTAGTAAATCCCGCACAGCATTTGCAATTGGCACACCAGGCACTAATGGCATCACTGCACCTGTTACAACAATATTCAATGTTGATACAATTGAATATTTAACTGCAAAAATCCCCATGGCGGCAATTGCCATTGAAGCAAGGACTTCAGCTAAAAATTTAATTTTTAATAATTCATCGTTATAGTAGAAAATCAAATAACCAATACCGCCAATAAACGCAGTCACAATAAAATCGGACCATACACCACCAAAAAGAAGCATTAAGGCGCCACTCACAATAAAAGCGGCAGTGAATTGAATCCATACAGGATAAAGATTATTCTCTGTATCCAATCGCACTAATTTTTTATAGGCTTCATCAAGAGAAATTTCTTTATTGACAATTTCACGAGAAATTTGATTGGCTTCGGTTACTTTTTTTAGGTTTAACGTTCGCTTGGTGACCTCTTGTAGTTTAATACCTTCATCTTCAATTGTCATAAAAATACCTGTTGGTGTCGCAAAACTATTGCCTACCTCCGCTCCATCATAACAAGCATTGGCAATACGTTTCATTGTATCTTCTACTCGATAGTTTTCAGCACCATTTTCCAACATGATTTTACCTGTTAATACACAGATATCAATCACTCGTCCAGCTTTAATGCTCAATCAAACTCCTCCTTCCCGATGATTCTCATCGTTAAGCTAATGCCTTAATGATAACAGACCGATTGACGATTGAACATCTATTTATTCATGAAATAATAGTGATAAAGTGCTTGCGTTCCTTTTTCACTTAATCCACTATTCTCTAAAACTTCATAAAGCCTTTTCGCCGTCTGTAAACCAGGTAATTCAAAGCCGTTTTGAGCGGCTTCGTTACTAGCAATGGTCATATCTTTCACAAAATGTTTAATAAAGAATCCGGGTTCAAAATCATCAGCTATAATACGCGGCCCAAGGTTTGATAATGTCCAACTACCTGCAGCACCTGTTTCAATCGATTCCAATACGGTTTTTTCATCTAATCCCATTTTTTTAGCGTAAACAAGTGCTTCTACAACACCAAGCATTGTTCCTGCCACTGCGATTTGATTTACCATTTTGGCATTTTGACCGTTTCCTGCGTCGCCTTGATAAACAATCGTTTTGCCCATTTTTTCAAATAGCGGCAACACTTGCTCAAATGCAGCGCGTTCGCCACCTACCATAATTGATAAGGTCCCATTTTGCGCACCGATGTCTCCACCAGAAACAGGTGCATCTAATACATGTTTACCTAAAACGCTTGCTTTTGCACTCAGTTCACGTGCTAATGTTGGAGAAGATGTTGTCATATCAATAAAAATAGTACCTGTAGATGCTGCCCCAAGAATACCATCTGTTCCTAAATAAAGCGTTTCTACATCTTTTGGGTATCCGACCATTGTAAAAACAATATCTGATTGTTGTGCTAACTCTTTGGCAGTTTCACAATATGTAGCACCCGCATCAAGAACCTTTTGTGCGCGTTCTGCTGTTCTTGTATATACTTTAACAGCTGTTCCTTTGGCTAACAGTTGCTTAATCATCCCTGTACCCATTACACCTGTACCAATAAATCCGACATTTGCCATTGCTATCGCTCCCTTGCCTTTTAGCTTATCTTACCATTTAGACAGCAATAAAAAAACAATCAGCTAATTTTATATTATAAATCACTTTAATTTTTGTCTATTTCATTACTCTTTTAACGACATCCTCTTTTTGAGACAAAAAAACTACCCGATATAATTATCGGGTAGTTTGGAAGTTCATCTTATTTAAGATATTCATCCATTGTTGCAATTACATCTTCTTGAGTTGCACAGTTAATTGCTTTTTCAGCTAACTCTGCCATTTCAGTTGAAGATAATTTAGCAATTAATGAACGGGTTTTCAAGACTGATGATGCACTCATAGAGAATTCATCTAAGCCTAAACCTAACAACAATGGTACTGCTGTTTGATCGCCCGCCATCTCGCCACACATACCTGCCCATTTACCTTCTTTGTGAGCTGCGTCAATAACGTTTTTCACAAGACGTAAAATTGCTGGGTTATATGGTTGGTAAAGATAAGAAATATCTTGGTTCATACGGTCAGCAGCCATTGAGTATTGAATCAAGTCGTTTGTTCCGATACTCATAAAGTCTACTTCTTTAGCGAATTGATCAGCAATAATTGCAGCTGCAGGAATCTCGATCATGATACCAACTTCGATATCGTTAGATACTTTAATGCCTTCAGAAACTAATTTTGCTTTCTCTTCTTCTAACATTGCTTTAGCTTTACGGAATTCGCCTAAAGTTGCAATCATTGGGAACATGATTTGTAAATGACCATAAACACTTGCGCGCAATAAAGCACGTAATTGAGTACGGAACATATCTTGTTCTTTGAAGCATAAACGAATTGCACGCACGCCTAAGAATGGGTTCATTTCTTCTGGTAATTTAAGGTATGATAAGTTTTTGTCCCCACCAATGTCCAAAGTACGGACAACAACAGGAGCGCCTTCTTTAACACCTTCAAGCACTGCTTTATAAGCATCAAATTGCTCATCTTCAGATGGGAAGTTATCGCGACCCATAAATAAGAATTCAGTACGATATAAACCAACGCCTTCAGCACCGTTAGAAATAACACCTTCCATGTCTCCAGGTGAACCAATGTTTGCAACTAAAAGAACTTCTTTTCCATCTTTAGAGACAGATTTTTCATTTTTTAGTTTTTCCCATTCAGCTTGTTGAGCTTCAAATGCAGCTTGCTTTTCTTGGTACTCAGCAATTTCTGCTTCTGTTGGATCAACAAGTACGTTCCCTTCAAGACCATCAACAATAATCATTGTACCGTTAGTTACTGATTCAGTAATAGAACCACTTCCTACGATTGCAGGAATTTCTAACGAACGCGCCATGATTGCTGAGTGAGAAGTACGTCCACCAATGTCAGTTACAAAACCTTTAACAAATTTACGATTCAATTGTGCTGTATCTGAAGGTGTTAAATCTTCAGAAACGACAACAACTTCACTATCGATCATTGTTGGTGATGGCAACTCAACATTTAATAAGTGCGACATAATACGTTTACGAACGTCACGAATATCAGCAGCACGCTCACGCATGTACTCATTATCCATCGATTCAAAAATTGTAATAAACGTATCAGTTGCATCTTGAAGAGCAGCTTCTGCATTGATGTTATTTTTAATATGTTCTTCGATTTGACCTGTCACTTCTGGATCTTGAGCAACAAGTAAATGTGCATCAAAGATGGCAGCTTTGTCTTCACCTAAGTCTGTTTTAGCTTTATCGCGAATTGCTTCCAATTCAGAGATAGAAACAGTAACAGCCGCTTCAAAGCGTTTAATTTCGCTATCAACGTCAGTAATGTTCTTTTTCTCAAACGATAAATCAGGTTCTACAAGCAAATAGGCTGGTCCAACAGCAATACCGTCTGATGCTGCTATTCCGGTAAGTGTTTTTTTAGCCATTATTCTGCCAATCCTTCTTTCTTAAGTGTTTCAGTTAATCCAGCGATTGCTTCTTTTTCGTCAGCACCCTCTGCAGAGATTGTAATTTCAGCGCCTTTACCAATACCTAAAGACATAACACCCATGATTGATTTTAAGTTAACATCTTTGCCGTTGTAACCTAATTGAACATCTGAAGCAAACTTGCTTGCTGATTGTACCAATAAAGTTGCTGGGCGTGCGTGAATACCTGTTTCGTCGATAACAGTGAATGTTTGTTTTTCCATAATTAAAAATCTCCTTTATATATACAGTTGTGACGATTACATATTTTGCATAAGAACGGTTTCATTACTATTTTCATAAATACCTATCTTTAACAAAAAAATATAATCTATCCATACAAAGATTAACATTTTTAGCATTAATTCTCAACTATTTTCAAGCCTTTGTTGCTTTTTTTTTGTGAATTTTGAACATTTAATGGTTATATGGCGTGTATTTGCTCATTTCTTGTACTTTTAAAGAACAATTATTTAGTTATGAAAAAATTTCTCTGATGCATCATTTATTTACAAGTTATTTTCATAAAGCAAGAGGTTTTGAAAAAGATTCATTAATATCTCTTTTCGTTAATAAAAAAACACCAGTTAAATTTTATTTTCAATGATAATTAAAAAGATTTTCAGTCACAATTCAAAGCGAAAAGTGACTGAATTATCGTATTTTAACTATACCAATTTTAGAGACTTCACATCCACAATTAAGATGGGTTCTTTTTATGCCCTGTTTCACTTGTTATTGTTCCATTCTCAATGCGTAATACACGATCAACTAATGCCAACACTCGTTCATCATGTGTCACCATAATCGCAGCTTTATTATGTTCATGTACTTCTTTCGCCAACATTTCAACAACTTGATAGCCACGCTCCGCATCTAAACTAGCCGTTGGTTCATCCGCTAGTATTAAATCTGGATTGTTCATTAAGGCACGTCCGATAGCCACGCGTTGTTTTTCACCACCCGAAAGTTGTTGTGGGTATTGTTTCAAACGATGTGCTAATCCTAAACTGCTCAACAACTCGTGTGAATCAACACTGCTTTTACTGCCAGCTAGTTGAGGTATCAGTTTCAATTGGTCTTCTACGGTTAAATAAGGAATTAAATTAGCACCTTGAAAAATAAAACCAATTTTTTCTAAGCGTAACTTTGTCCATGCTTTTTTTGATAGCCCTTCAATTGCGACACCACCAATCTCAACTTCACCGCTTGTAGGTGATAAGAGTGCGCCTGCAATTGATAAGAATGTACTCTTACCTGATCCCGATGGTCCAACGATTGCAACAAATTCACCCGCGTTTACTTGCATTGAAACATTTTCCAACACATTAATGGTTTCTTTTCCATCTTGATACGTTTTTGACACATTGGTCATTTTAAATTTAACACTCATTAATTACTACCTCCTATAGCTTCGATTGGATCAACTTTGAAGACACGATAGAGTGATAACAATGAACCCAAGACAGATACAACAATAAATATTGCAGAAATGCCGGTAATCATCATTGGTGTCATCGCAAATGGCATGCCAGCTGGGAGTATGCTTGCTACACCTAGAGTTAAAAGAATGCTAATAACAATACTAATGATTGCCAAAACTAAAATTTGACTTAACAAACTACGTGAAAGATACGCATTTGTTGCACCTAGTGCTTTCAAAACACCAAATTGACTCATCTTTTGAATTGTTATGACATAGAAAAATGCTGCTAACACAAAAGTTGCAATCACAATTAAGAAAACAATCATCATCGTCAACGAGCCTTGTTCTGCCGAATAACCAGGGATATTTTCAACAATATCTTTCTGTGTCACAATAGTGAGACCTTTAAAGTTGCCTTTTTCAGCTTCTTTATCCGTAATGTTTAAAACGATGGCACTGTATTTACCAATTGTATGCTTCGTTTTAGGTATCATTTCGTCAAATGCTGAACCATTCATATAAACAACAGGTGTATGACTGTAAGCTTGTCCAGTTGTGAAACCTTTAATAGTATAGACAACGCCAGAGCGCTCATCTGTAAAACGGCTACCCAATTTAAAATTGTCAGCTTTCATTTTGTCATCCACGACTACTTCATTACCTGTTAAATCTTTTAAGGCTGTACCTTCAGTTACGACCGGAGCCATGAATTGTTTTTTATCAATACCAAAGTACGTAACGTCTGTTTTTTGCTTGCTGTTCTTCGGTACTATTGTTGCCGTATTAACTTGTAACGGCGTTGCCTTTTCACCGTATTCTGCTTTTACTTCTTCTAATTGTTTATCTGTAATAGCTGAACGTGCTAAACGATTTTCTGTTTCATCTTGCACAACAAAATGCGTGGCTGAATCCTGTTCAATCGCTGAAGCATTTTCTTTTGCTAAACCATTGGCTAAACCTGATACAAATAAGACTAACCAAACAATCAATGTCATAATAAAAATCACTAATACATAACGTAATTTCGAATGTTTTAATTCTTTTAATGCTAAAAACATTTGTCTCACTCCTTTTTATCTTATCTACTTCTTAAGTATAGGAGTGGATTATGAACTGAATATGAACTTTAGCATAAAAAAACAGGCCAACATAAAATGTTAACCTGTCTGTTGTAAGACACAAACAATTCGAGCCTGTTACTTCTGCTTAATTTTTGAATAAGGTTGTGAATGTAACATCCACTGAATACCATATTTATCAGTAAATTGGCCCATCTTACCGCCCCAAAATTGTTCGGCATAAGGCATTTCTAATTTAACCGTATTTGAAGCTAACACTTTGTCATAAAAATCATCTGCTGCTTTAGCAGCAATTTCATCTTCACTAT
Source organism: Brochothrix sp. (assembly GCF_017549435.1). NCBI lineage: Bacteria > Bacillati > Bacillota > Bacilli > Caryophanales > Listeriaceae > Brochothrix > Brochothrix sp. The sequence continues at coordinate 5,729 of NZ_JAFYUW010000075.1, read as the reverse complement.
TAATATCCAACAACAGTGAGATGTTATTGCCCTCTACAAGACTTTTCCCAAATGTATCTGAACAAAATAAATCCGCACCTAAAACACTAAACGTACCATGAATCGTTGAGTCTTCTAAATTAGGAACTGGTGTATCAAAGGCCGCTTCTTGATCTGGTGTCATTTGCATCCGTGCAATGTTAGTCGCACCAAAAACTTCTTCATAGTAGGTTAATGCTTCTTTTGCGTTTTCAAACATTAAATAAGGATAAATTTTTGCCATCATTAACGCCTTCTTTCTTTTTTTATTATTATACTCTTTTCCCGTTATTTATGCTTGGGTAACATAACTGTGAAAATTGTTTCTTCATCATTCGATTCCACTTGAATTGTCCCTCGATGGCGCTTAACAATTTCAGCGGAAATTGCCAATCCTAAACCGCTACTCTCTTCTGTACGTTCACGCATTTTATCTGCTTGATAAAAACGTTCAAATATATGCGCAAGGTCGTCAGCCGGTATTTTATCACCTGTATTTGAAATACTTACGAATAGAAAATCATTGTCGTGACTCATTTTAATATTTATTTCACCATCTATCGGTGTGTAGTTAATGGCATTACCGATGATATTTTGCCACACTTGATAAAGCAAAGGCCCATTTGCCAATACAAGCGCAGGTACTGTTTCCATTTGAATAAAAATATTTTTGGCCCGCCAACGCCATTCTGTCGATGCTGTAAATTGTTGAATCTGCTCAGAGACCCGAACTTCTTCAGGCGTTAACAATTCATCCGTTTGATCTAAATAGGATAACAGTAACAACTGATTGGTCAATCCAGATAAACGGTTCGTTTCATTTGTAATAATTCGTAAATATTTTTCGCGTTCTGCTTTACTTAGCTCTTGATTTTGAATAATTCTAGCAAAACCTTGTATTGCGGTTAACGGTGTTTGTAATTCATGTGAGACATTTGCCACAAACTCTTGCCGTTTTTGTTCAGCCAACGACAATTCTGTGGTCATTTCTTCAAAAGAACGGGCTAATTGTCCAATCTCATCTTGGCGTTTTGTCGGCAATGTAATGGTTGTTTCGCCTTTTGAAAAAGCTTTGGTAGCTTTTGTTAGCATCCGGACAGGTTTTACAATAAAACGGGTCATAATGAATACAGCAATCACACTAATAATACCTGTGAATACTGCGATCATCGCAATGAAAATACGCAATTCTCCAAATTGATCCTCTTGGCTTGGACGAATAAACAGCGCATAACCTTCCACCTCGACACCCACAGTGTTCCTAACATCGTTATCAAAAAAGCCTGTAATAAACCAGCCTGTATTAAAGTTTAAGATACCATGATAGGGTTCGCCTGCTAAGACGTCATCAATGACTTTCTGGTCTATTGCCGTTTTTCTAAAGGCCTCACCAAAATATTTTTTATCGCCTGCTTGATTTACTTTTAATACCTCATAACCGAGCTCGCCTATATGCTCAAGGTAATTTTCTATTTTGACCTCATCATTCGTCAAATAATACTGTTTAATTTCTTTCGCTACCTTCATTATTTTTTCATCATTAACTGGCTTCAACTTCACCTGATAGTATAAATTAGCACCTAAAAAGCCAAGTAAACTGCTCAACACCATGACAATTAATGTGATGTAAACGATTCGTAAATAAAGTGTTTTCATGCCATTACCTCCAGCGTATAACCGACACCGCGGACTGTTTTAATGACCACATTACTACCGTCACCTAGATGTTCGCGGAGACGTTTAATATGAACGTCAACCGTTCGATCATTCCCTTCGTAGTCAGCACCCCAAATACGAGTAATTAAATCCTCGCGTGTGAAAATCCGCTCTGGTTGACTCGCTAGCTCGTAGATTAGTTCAAATTCTTTTAAAGGTAAAAAGATATCTTTTGTTCCTTTACTCACTTTGTATGTCTTTCGATCAATTACTAGTTGTCCAACCGTTAATAGTGTTTTATTAGACACATCATAACGGCGAAATAACGCTTGGATCCGAAACTGTAGTTCTTCTGGTGCAAATGGTTTTGTCATATAGTCATCGATACCTGCATTAAAACCTTTCGCCTTATCAGCCAATTCCCCTTTTGCTGTTAACATAATAATAGGAATATCATTATCTACTCGGATTGCTTCGGCAACTTCATAACCATCTATGTATGGCATCATCACATCGAGTATCGCTAAATCGATTTGTTGTTGTTGTACGATGCGTAATGCCGCTTCGCCATCAGCAGCTTCACATATATGATACCCTTCAGCAATGAGAGGGTACTTCACCAACTCACGAATATTTTTATCATCATCTGCAATTAAAATCGTTTTCACACAAACACCTCCTGTATAGCACTACCATTACTTTACCATGAAAACAATAAAAAACCCCAGTTCAATTACAACTGGGGTCGGATTACTATTTTTTGGGTACTTTGATAAAGAGTGAGCCAATGAATCCAGCAGCAGCAATTACTGCTAACCATGTAAAGGCATGTTGCACTCCCATTGCTAATAACACTGAGCTATCCGCACCTGGATTTTTTGCAGCAAATGTATTTTGTCCACTCGACATTAACAGAATAGCTAACGTTGTTCCTACAGCGCCTGCTATTTGTTGTAAAGTGCTCATTACAGCTGAGCCATCAGGATATAGTTTTGGTGGCAATTGATTCAAACCATAAGTTTGTGAAGGCATAAACATAAATGTAATACCGATAAAAACAATGGAATGGCATAAAATAATCAATGCTATTGCCGTATTTTCTGTGATGTGTGAAAGTGAGAATAAACCAATTGCTGCTAATAAAAAACCAATTGGGATAAACGGACGCGGTCCTACTCGATCAAATAATTGTCCGATAACGGGAGATAATGCTGCATTTAAGAATCCACCTGGTAGCAAAATTAATCCTGCAATTGCTGAAGAAACAAGTAAACTTCCTTTTAAATACAATGGTAATAGAATAGCTGCCGCTAATATAATCATCATCGCAATAATCATAAAGAGTAAACTTAATGTAAACATTGGGTATTTGAATACACCCATTCTTAACATTGGTTGTTCTAATCTAGTTTGACGCCACACAAAAAGAATAAGTGCCAAAAGACCGACTGCCAATGAAATCAATACAGTGTTATCCGTCATTGACGCATCCCCTGCAGTGCTAAACCCATACACAATCCCACCAAAACCGATTGTTGATAACAGCACCGATAAAATATCGATTTTCGGTTTCGTGATTGTAGAAACATCTTTAATTACTTTTATACCTAGAATGAAGTTAATGACCAATAATAACGCACTGACATAAAAAATATAATTCCATCCTAAACTATCAACAATTAAACCAGAAATAGTGGGCGCAATCGCTGGAGCAGATACAATTACTAACCCCATTACTCCCATTACAGCCCCGCGTTTATGAACGGGATAAATCACTAATAAAACATTAATTAATAATGGCAATACAAGGCCTGTCCCAATCGCTTGAATAATACGGCCAATTAATAACATTTCAAAGTTTGTGGCAAATGCCGCAACAACTGTCCCTGTAATAGAAAAAAACATTGAAATAATAAATAGTTTTCGTGTTGCAAACCACTTAATTAAAAGTGCAGAGACTGGAACTAAAATACCTAAAACTAATAAGTAAGCCGTTGTTAACCATTGAACTGTGGCTGCTGATATTGAAAATTCTATCATTAAATTGGAAAAGGCCATATTCAAAGCCGTTTCACCAAACAGACCCACAAAGGCAGCCAACATTAGCGCGAAAGCCATTAGGTTTGGATTAAACGTTGTTTTTTCGTTCGTATACATAATAAAATTCCTCTTTTCTTCTCGAATAGACCAATCGGTCTAATTTTTAGTATAAAATATTTTTTAATAATTGTCAAACAGCAAAAATAGAACAATAATTGACTTTATCAGTGCCTTTGACTATTCTAAACAAGAGATGTTATACATAATAAATGGAGGCTTAGCTAATGAGTCAAACAAAACAGCAAACAAAACAACGAATCTTACAAACTGCCATGCGCCTTTTTCACACACAAGGTTATCATGCGACCGGAGTTTCCCAGATTCTTAAAGAGAGTGTTTCACCAAAGGGATCGCTCTACTATCATTTCCCTGGTGGGAAGGAACAGCTTGCGATTGAAGCAATTGAACAATCTACGGTTATCATTGCAACGGCAATGAAATCAGACTTAGACTTTTATGATGATATCTATACAGCTTTCTCCCATCATTTAACGAGTATCGCCACTAAGTTTGAAGATTTTGGTAAAACCGATGATTTTTCAACAATCCCATTCGGGCTAATTGCGAGTGAAACTGCCTTAGTAAATGAAAACATTCGTAAATCTTGTGAAAAAACATATGCCACCCTTGAAGCAATTTATGAACAACGGTTATTAGCAGCTGGCTATACCTCAGAAGAAGCCTTAATATTAAGTTCTACTTTTAATATCTTGGTTGAAGGTGCTGTTGCCTTGTGCGTGACTTCCAAATCAAACGCTCCTCTTCTCAATGTGAAAAAAGTAATTCCACTCTTATTAAAAAGAGCAAAATAACTGCCGTGTCTGCCATAGATACGGTTGTTATTTTGCTCTTTTTTATTGTTTATAATTTTAATTATTGAATTGACCTACGCCTTAAAGATGAGCAGGATAGCCCTCGTTCATCTTGGGGAACTGTTCTTCAAAACGCACTAATGCATTTTCAAATAGATCCATCGCAGCATTTATTTCAACTGCTGTAATTGTTAGTGGGGGTGTCACTAATACATGCGATTCATGTGCAAACGTATAAAAACCCTCATCTAAAAGCAGTTGACTAAAGGCCCTCATATAACCTTGTTTATCATTCCCCTGAGCGGTGCCATATTCAATCAAAGGCTCCTTTGTTTGCTTGTTTTTTACTAATTCAACAGCACCAAACAACCCCTTATTTCGAACATCACCAACATATTTATAGACGCGTAACTTTTCAAGTCGTTCATTCATTACGATTTCCATTTGTTTAACATGCTTTATTAAATCCATATCTTCATAACTTTCAATCGCAACATTTCCAATTTCACAAACAAGTGTATGTCCACTATAAGTTGCTCCCGATAAAAAGACATTGTCATCATAATAAGTTGACAATTCTTTGCTCAAAATTACACCTCCTAATGGTAAATAACCACCGGTCACTCCTTTTGCAAAAGTAATCATATCAGGCTGGACATCATAATGATCACAAGCAAACCATTCACCACTTCGCCCAAATCCAGACATTACCTCATCACAAATCATCATAATATTATAACGCCGACAGAGTTTTTCAATCCCTTTAATATAACCATCAGGCGGTAATAAAACACCGTTACTTCCAGGGATTGTTTCAATCACAAGTGCAGCAATTGTATCTGGGCCTTCAGAAGTAATTTGGCGTTCCAAACGGGTAAGATATTGTGCACTTAATGCTTTTTCATCTTCAAAATTTTGGTATTCACGGTATAAATAAGGCATATCAAATTTAACAAATCCTGGTGGACTAGGTTCAGAACCTAGCCGCCTTGATTCACCGGTTAAGTTCCCTGCACCCAGTGTGCTTCCATGGTATGAACGATAGCGAGAAAATATTTTATAACCTCCAGTAATTGCTTTAGCCATTTTTAATGCTTGCTCATTCGCTTCTGCACCAGCAGTTGTAAAATATACTTTTGCCAT
>NZ_JAFYUW010000011.1:0-18638 GCF_017549435.1 Brochothrix sp. | reverse complement strand
TTTGTTGGTTCGAAACCAGTAGGAGAATATGTTTATAAACTAGGTAGTGAAAATTTAAAACGTGTTCAAGCGTTGACAGGTGCTAAAAACCATACCATTGTTTTAAAAGATGCAGATTTACCTGAATCGGTTAAAAACATCGTTTCGGCAGCATTTGGATCAGCAGGCGAGCGCTGCATGGCTTGTGCGGTAGTTGCTGTAGAAGAAGAAGTAGCAGACGCTTTTATCGCTGAACTGAAAAAACAAACAGCTGAAGTAACAATTGGTAATGGTTTAGAAGATGGCATTTTCTTAGGTCCTGTGATTAGTGATGAAAGTAAAGTACGTACAGAAAAATATATTGAAATTGGTTTGAATGAAGGTGCTGAACTTATTCGTGATGGACGTGGCGAAGGGAGTGGCGATGGTTACTTTGTTGGACCAACGATTTTTGATAAAGTGACGCCTGAAATGACAATTTGGAAAGATGAAATTTTTGCACCCGTTTTATCAATTGTTCGCGTAAAAGATTTGAAAGAAGGCATTGCAATTGCAAATGAATCAGAGTTTGCGAATGGCGCGTGCTTATTTACCAACAACGCTTCAGCAGTGCGTTACTTCCGTGAGAACATCGATGCAGGTATGTTAGGGATCAACTTAGGTGTTCCAGCACCGATGGCTTTCTTCCCATTCTCTGGATGGAAATCATCGTTCTTTGGTACGTTGCATGCGAATGGAAAAGATAGCATTGATTTTTACACTCGCAAAAAAGTTGTCACAGCACGTTACCCTAAATCATATATTTAAAGAGGAGTGAACCAGATGGCGGATAATAAATTATTAGTCAAACCAAAAAAAGGGCAAGTCGTTCATGAAGTGAATGAAACTAATTCAGAGCTCTCTTATGTGAGTTTGAAAGTTTTGGAGTTAGAAGTTAACGAAGCCTATATCGAAACATTAAAAGACAAAGAGTGCTGTATTGTAGCCCTTACAGGTCAAATAACAGTGACTGAAGGTGATAATAAGTTTGAGAATATCGGCACGCGTCACTCAGTATTTGAAAAAATACCGACAGATAGTGTTTATGTCTCAAACGGCCGTCAATTTGGAATCCGTGCAGATAGCGAGGCAAAAGTTGTCCTCGCTTATGCACCATCTGCAAAACAGTTGCCCACTACGCTCATCTCTGCAGCGGATAATACAGTTGAACATCGCGGGAAATATGCGAATAAGCGTATGGTACACAATATATTGCCTGATTCTGTCACGACAGCAAATAGCTTACTAGTCGTAGAGGTTTACACTGAGGCTGGTAATTGGTCGAGCTATCCACCACATAAGCATGATCAGGATAATCTGCCAGAAGAATCGTTACTTGAAGAAACGTATTATCATGAAATGAACCCACCACAAGGCTTTGTCTTCCAACGCGTTTATACTGACGATCGTTCAATTGATGAGACGATGACGGTAGAAAATGGTGATGTGGTCATTGTTCCTGCTGGTTATCATCCAGTTGCGGTACCCGATGGTTACACTTCTTACTATTTAAATGTAATGGCTGGGCCAACAAAAAAATGGCAATTCCACAATGATAAACCACATGAATGGATTTTAACAAGAGATTAATATGAAGGAGTGTTGAAGAGAATGCTGATTAAAACGGATGATACTAAAAAATATGATTTAATTGCAGTGGGACGAGCGTGTATTGATTTGAACGCTGTAGAATTTAACCGTCCAATGGAAGAAACAATGACTTTTGCAAAATATGTGGGTGGCTCTCCAGCTAACGTCGCTATCGGTTTAGCCAAACTAGGTTTAAAACCAGGCTTTATTGGAAAATTAGCAGATGACCAACACGGTCGTTTTATTAAAACGTACATGACAGCTGCAGGTGTTGATATGGAAGAAACTGTTCTAGATACAGCAGGTCATAAAACGGGATTGGCTTTTACAGAAATTAAAAGTCCATCAGAATGCAGTATCTTAATGTATCGAGATGAAGTAGCTGATTTATATCTTGAAGCAAGTGAAGTGGACGAAGCGTATATTAAACAAGCACGCTTATTATTGGTCTCAGGGACAGCGTTATCAATGAGCCCATCACGTGAAGCGATATTGACAGCAGTAGCCTATGCCAAAAAGAATGATGTACCCGTTGTGTTTGAATTAGATTACCGTCCTTATACATGGCAATCATTAGAAGATACGGCTGTTTATTATAGCTTAGTTGCAAATCAAGCAGATATCATCATCGGAACACGTGATGAATTTGATCGTCTAGAGAATAAAGAAGGGGGTAAGAACGAAGAAACGATTGCTGCATTATTCCAACATAGCGCACAATTAATTGTCATTAAGCATGGTGTAGAAGGATCGTATGCTTACACCAAAGCAGGTGATGTCTATAATGGTAAAGCTTATAAAACAAAAGTTCTTAAAACATTTGGTGCGGGTGATTCCTATGCAGCTGCATTTATATATGCCGTTCTGGCTGGAAAATCAATCGAAACAGCATTGAAATATGGTAGCGCATCGGCTTCAATCGTTGTGAGTAAACACAGTTCCTCTGATGCTATGCCTGATGTTGCGGCAATCGAAGCATTGATTCAAAGTCACGAATAACAAGGAGGTACATAAATGGAAACGATTCGTTTAACGACATCACAAGCGTTGGTGAAATTTTTAAATCAACAATATATTGAAATTGATGGTATTGAAACACCCTATGTTGAAGGTGTTTTTAATATCTTTGGGCATGGTAACGTGGTGGGGATTGGTCAGGCTTTGCAAGAATCTCCGGGTCATCTGAAAGTGTATCAAGGTAAAAATGAGCAAGGCATGGCGCATGCGGCAATGGCCTATAGTAAGCAATTGAATCGTCGTAAAATCTTTGCAGTAACAGCATCTGCAGGCCCGGGTTCGGCTAACATGGTAACAGCAGCAGCGACAGCGTTTGCTAATAATATACCCATGTTACTCTTGCCTGCTGATACTTTCGCTACACGTCAGCCTGATCCGGTTTTACAACAATTGGAACATGAGACAAGTTATGCGATTACGACGAATGATGCTTTTCCAGCGGTATCGCGCTATTTCGATCGTATTCAGCGTCCTGAGCAACTGATGAGTAGTTTGTTGCGAGCGTTTGAAGTGATGACAAATCCAGCAACAGCAGGTCCTGCAACTCTTTGTATCTCGCAAGACACTGAGGGAGAAGCGTATGACTATGATGTGAACTTCTTCCAAAAGAGAGTGCATTATATCAACCGTCAAGTCCCTACGACACGTGAAATTGAAGGTGCTATTCAACGCATTCAACAGAGCCAACGTCCTGTTATTATCGTAGGTGGTGGTGCTCGCTATTCTGAAGCGGCAGAGATATTAAAAGCATTATCGCTTAAACATAATATCCCATTGGTAGAAACACAGGCAGGGAAATCAACTGTCACCAGTGCGTTTGAGAATAATTTGGGAGGTACCGGCATATTGGGTACTTCAGCAGCAAATCAGGTGATTTCAGAAACAGATTTAATTATTGGTGTGGGTACGCGTTATACTGATTTCACCACATCATCAAAGACGGCATTTGATGAGAAGACAGCTTTTTTAAATATAAATATTAATCGTATGCAAACCTATAAATTAGAAGCGTTTCAAGTGGTCGCAGATGCGCGTGCTGGCTTAGAAGCAATTGCTAATGGATTAGGTGATTATACAACAACATATGGCGAAGACTTTCGTAATTATAAAGCGAAGTGGAATGTTGAGCGTGAGCGATTAGCCAACGTTAAATTTAACCGTGAAGCGTTTACGCCTGAGATAAAAAATCAATTTGATCAAACAATCATGAACGAATACGCCGATGTGCTAAAGACGGAATTCACACAAACGGCAGCTTTGATAACGGCGAATGAAACGGTGAAACCAGACAGCATTGTCATTGGTTCAGCAGGCTCATTGCCAGGTGATTTACAACGCCTCTGGAATACAACAGTACCTCATACATATAATCTAGAGTATGGTTATTCGTGCATGGGGTATGAAGTCGCAGGTGCATTAGGCGCAAAATTAGCAGCACCTGAACAAGAGGTTTACGCAGCGCTTGGAGATGGTAGTTTCTTAATGCTCCACACGGAGTTGGTTACGGCTTTACAATACAATAAAAAAATTAATCTATTATTATTTGATAACGCTGGTTATGGCTGTATTAACAACTTGCAGATGGAACACGGAAGTGACAGCTACCACTGTGAGTTACGTGATAATAACAACACGATCATGAACATTAACTACGCTAAAGTAGCCGAAGGTTATGGCGCTAAAGGTTATACCGTCAGTACGAAAGAAGAATTAGTAGCCGCAATCAAAGATGCAGAAAAACAAACAGTTTCAACTGTCATTGAAATTAAAGTATTGCCAAAAACCATGTCAGATGGTTACGATGCTTGGTGGCATGTGGGTGTATCAGAAGTGTCGGATAAAGCGAGTGTTTTAGCAGCGAATACGACAAAAGAAGAAAAATTACAGCAGGCTAAAAAATACTAGGAGGTTCCATAATGACAATTAACTGGGGAATCGCGCCGATTGGTTGGCGAAATGATGATATACCTGAAATTGGTAAAGATAATAATTTGCAACAGCTTTTAAGTGATATCGTTGTTGCTAATTTTGAAGGGACAGAAGTGGGCGGCTTCTTCCCAGACGCTGAAACACTCAACAAAGAGTTGGCGTTACGTGATTTGAAAATTGCTGGGCAATGGTTCAGCAGTTTCATTATCCGTGATGGCATACAAAAAGTTGAAAGCGCATTCAAAGAACACTGCGAGTATTTGCGAACAGTTAATGCTGCCGTAGCGGTAGTTTCAGAGCAAACGCATAGTATTCAAGCATTAGGAAATAATGTATTTACAGAGAAACCCACTTTTACGGATGAAGAATGGGATGTATTAACAACAGGACTTGATCGTTTGGGAGAGATTGCAACAACTTACGACCTGAAACTTGTTTATCATCATCATATGGGGACAGGTGTACAGACCGCTGAAGAAGTGACGCGGTTATTAAATCAAACAACACCAGAAAAAGTGCATTTATTATACGACTCAGGTCATATTTTTGTATCCGATGGTGATTACCTCACGTTGTTTGATGAACATGTTGATCGTATTGCACATATTCATTTTAAGGACGTGCGTGCTGACGTTTTAGAAATTTGTAAAGCAGATGGAAAATCATTTTTAAATTCTTTTCTAGCGGGAATGTTTACCGTACCAGGCGATGGTATCATTGATTTCACGCAAATCTATGCTCGCATAAAAGCAGCGGGCTATAGTGGATGGATTGTGATTGAAGCAGAGCAAGATCCAGCAAAAGCAAATCCGTTAGAATATGCGTTAAAAGCGCGTCGTTATATTGATGATAAACTGTTGGAAAACTAACCCAATCTAGGAGGTTTTTGTGATGAGTGCAGACGGTAAGATGATGAAGCAGCAACGGTCACCCAAGAAAAAATTAAGTCTGGTGACATGGATTTCAACTTTTGGTGGGCTATTATTCGGTTACGATACAGGCGTTGTGAATGGAGCCTTGCCTTACATGGCAGCTTCAGATCAACTAAATCTTACACCTGTAACTGAAGGGTTAGTAGCGAGTTCTTTAACTTTTGGTGCCGCTTTTGGTGCGATTATCGGGGGACAATTCTCTGATAAAAAAGGACGCCGTAAATTAATTATGTACTTAGCAGTTATGTTTTTTATTGCAACAATTGGTTGTTCCATTGCACCGAATATTGAAGTGATGGTTATCAGTCGTGTATTGCTTGGTTTAGCAGTCGGTGGTGCATCAGTTACTGTACCAGCTTATCTGTCAGAGATGTCGCCAGCCAATCGACGTGGACGTATGGTCACCATGAATGAATTGATGATTGTTACAGGGCAGTTAATGGCCTTCACGTTTAATGCGATTTTAGCGACAACGTTTGGTGACGTCAGCCACATTTGGCGTTACATGTTAGTGATTGCGACACTTCCAGCTGTGATTTTATGGTTTGGGATGTTAGTGATGCCAGAAAGCCCACGTTGGCTAGCTTCAAAAGGCCGGTTTGGTGAAGCGTTAGCGGTGTTGCTACAAGTGCGTGAGAAAGAAGAGGCGCACGAAGAGATTGAAGAGATTAAGCAGCATTTAGAAGAAGAAGACGCTATCCAAAAAGCACGTTGGAAAGATTTATCAATTCCATGGATACGCCGGATTGTTTTTATCGGTATCGGTATTGCCGTTGTGCAACAAATCACTGGAGTTAACTCGATTATGTACTACGGAACCCAAATTTTGAAAAATGCTGGTTTCGGAACACAAGCGGCCATTGTGGGTAACATTGCCAATGGGGTCATCTCTGTAGCCGCAACCTTTGTTGGTATTTGGTTATTAGGTAAAATTGGTCGACGCCCCATGTTAACCATTGGTTTAATTGGAACGACCTCCGCACTGACATTGATTGGTATATTTTCATATGTACTCGAAGGATCAGCGGCACTGCCATACGTCGTCTTATCGCTCACAGTTACGTTTTTAGCTTTCCAACAAGGTGCTATTTCACCAGTCACCTGGTTAATGTTATCTGAAATCTTCCCCTTAAAATTACGAGGCTTGGGAATGGGTGTAACAGTCTTCTGTTTATGGATTACCAACTTCTTAGTCGGTTTTTCATTCCCGATTTTACTGGATGCTTTTGGATTGTCAAACACGTTCTTCATGTTTGCGGTTCTAGGTATAGGGGCTATCATCTTTGTACGAAAAGTATTGCCAGAGACAAAAGGTTATTCATTAGAGCAATTAGAATACTTCTTCAAAAATCATGTGAAATTCAAATAAAAAGGAAAAATGGCTTTCCTTAGAACATTTTGTTCTAGGGGCGCTATTTAGAGGAGGAACTTAAAATGGTATTAAACATTGGAGTTATCGGAACAGGCGCTATTGGACGCGAACATATTGGTCGATTAACAAACACATTAGCAGGATCTAAAATTGTAGCAGTGACAGATGTCAATCAAGAGGCTGCTCAAGATGCAATTGCGACGTATCAATTAGATGCCGTTGTTTATCCGGATGACATTAGTTTGATTGCAGCAGATAATGTGGATGCGGTTGTTATTACAAGCTGGGGGCCAGCACATGAAGGGAGCGTTCTAGCAGCGATTGCAGCTGGTAAATATGTTTTCTGTGAGAAGCCATTAGCGACAACTGCAGCTGGTGCACGACGTATCGTTGACGCTGAAATTGCAGCCGGTAAAAAATTAGTACAAGTTGGCTTTATGCGTCGTTACGATGAAGGGTATCTAGGGTTAAAACAAGCGATTGATAATAACGAAATCGGCGCACCGTTAATGTTACATTGTGCACACCGTAACCCAACAGTTGATGAACGTTATTCAACAGATATGGCAATCTCAGATACATTAATTCATGAAATTGATGCCTTGCATTGGTTGATTGATGATGATTATAAATCGGTGCGAATTGCTTTCCCACGAAATACTAAAAATGCACGTGAAGGGTTACGCGATCCACAAATTGCTACTTTGGAAACAAAAAACGGCGTGATTATAACGGTTGAAATTTTTGTTAACTGTCAATATGGTTACGATATTCAATGCGAAGTAGTAGGTGAAGAAGGCATTGTGAAATTACCGGAATTCTCAAACATTGTCACACGAAAAAGTGGGAAATTAAGCCAAGAAATTTTATCTGACTGGAAATACCGTTTCACACGAGCTTATGATGTTGAGTTGCAAGATTTTGTTGATTCTATTAAAACAAATGGTGCGCCACAAGGTCCTACTTCATGGGATGGCTATATTGCAGCGGTGACTGCAGATGCTTGTATCGCTGCTCAAACAAGCGGCGCAGTTGAAACAATTGCTTTGGATGAAAAACCGGCGTTTTATAATTAAAAATTAAGCTTATTGGAGGGTGACTGATGAAATTAGCATTTGATCCAAGTATGTATCGCGACAATATGAGCATAGAAGATATGATTTATAAAACAGCAGATTTAGGTTATAAATACATTGAAATGAGTCCGCGTGAAGATTTTATTCCTTTTTACAAATATCCTAAAGTAGACAAGGCAAAAATACAATCCATTAAACGTTGTTTACGTGATACGGGATTAGAAATATCTTCATTACTACCTGTTCAGTATTGGGCAGGTCCAGATGAATCAGCCCGTCAATCGGCCGTTCGAAACTGGAAACGAGCGATTGAAATTGCAGTGGAGCTAGATGTTGATTTAATGAACAGTGAATTCAGCGGGTCTAAATATCAACCCGTTGAATGTGAAGCGAAATTTATCCAATCAATGGATGAGTTGATGCCGGTGTTTGAAAAAGAGGGGATACGTTTGAATCTACAGGCACATCCCTATGATTTCATTGAAACAAATACAGGTGCGATTGATATGATTCGTGCATTAGATAAAGATTGGATTAAGCTGGTATATTCAATTCCTCACGCCTATTTTTATGATGATGGTATTGGCGATGTAGGTAAACATTTAGATGACGCGGGTGATTTGCTTGACCAAGTGCTATTTGCGGATACGTATAACCATAAGGCAGCTTATGGTTTACGCTATATTGTCAACCCGCCAGATGCAAAAGTAACCGTGCACCAACACTTAAATATTGGTGAGGGTGAAATTGATTTTGATACTATTTTTCGTAAACTAAGAGAAACGAAATTTGATGGTATTGCGACAAATGCTGTATTTGCTTGGGCAGATCAACCAAAAGCATCAAGTGATTTTATGATTAAAGCAATGAAAGACGGTTTACGCGGTCTCGATATACGTTAAGGAGGATGAGAAAATGAAGTTAGCATTCAATCAGGCAACGACACTAGAAAATTCAACGCTCGAAAAAGATTTAGAACTCTGTGAACAACAAGGTTATGACTATATCGAGATACGAACGATGGATAAATTACCTGAGTATCTGGAAACAAATACAATGGCAGACTTAAAAAACTTTTTTGACACACATCAGCTTAAGCCGTTGGCATTAAATGCGTTGGTCTTTTTTAATAACCGTGATGAAGAGGGGCATCAAGAAATTATCCAAGAATTCAAAGCGATGTTAGTTACAGCTCAAGAGCTTAATGTACCTTATATCGTGGCGGTGCCATTGGTTACAAAAACTAAATTTCACAAACAAACGATTCAACAAGATTGTGTTGCTGTATTACGCGAAATGTCTGACTTAGCAAAAGCTAGTGGTGTTAAAATTGCGCTTGAATTTGTTGGTCATCCTGAATGTACAGTCAATACGTTTGGTCAAGCGTACGATATTATTGAGGCAGTAGATCGTGAGAATGTTGGTGTAGTCTTTGATTGTTTCCATTTCCATGCAATGGGCTCTAATATCGCTGATTTGGAACGAGCAAAAGGCGATAAAATTTTCATATTACATATGGATGATACCGAAGACTATCCAATTGGTTTTTTAACAGATGATGACCGTGTTTGGCCAGGGCATGGCGCTATTGATTTAGAGACACATCTGAAAACACTGCGTAAAATCGGTTTTAAAGGAGTCGCATCAGTCGAATTATTCCGTCCGGAATATTATCAAATGTCTGCTGAAGAAGTGATTAGGAAAGCAAAAGATACCACTCGCGAAGTATTGCAGGCATATTATTAAACTGAGGCATCTTGATGCTCAGAGAAAGGTGGGGCTTTAATGACAATTGTTAATATGAAGGCGATGTTGAATCATGCCTTGGAGAATGAATACGCTGTGCCGCAGTTTAATTTAAATGGGTTACCGTGGGCAAAAGCATTTTTAAAAAGTGCACAAGCTGAGCAATCTCCGGTTATTATCGCGGCCTCTGATCGTGTTGTTGATTTTCTTGGTGGTTTTTCAACTATCTTTGTCATGGTAAATGAATTAATGAAAGAATATAATATAACGGTACCTGTTGCTTTGCATTTGGACCATGGCCGCAGCGTTGAACGATGTAAAGCCGCGATTGATGCAGGTTTCACTTCCGTTATGATTGATGGATCGCATGCGACGATTGCTGAGAACATTGAAATGACGAAAGCGGTGACCTCATACGCGCATTCACGTGGCGTTACAGTAGAGGCTGAAGTTGGTACCGTAGGTGGTAATGAAGATGGCTTGATAGGCGGTATACAATATGCTAAATTGGAAGACTGCGTGGCGTTGGTGGAAGAGACGGGTGTTGATGCATTGGCGGCGGCATTAGGTTCAGTTCATGGGCAGTATGTCGGTGAGCCGAAATTAGGGTTTAAAGAAATGTCTGCCATTTCAGTAGCAGTAGGCATTCCGCTAGTATTGCATGGGGCATCAGGAATTCCAGAAGATCAGGTCAAGCGAGCAATTAAGTTAGGGCATGCAAAAATTAATATTAACACGGAAAATAATATTGCTTTTGCAGAAGTGTTGCGACACATGCTGACAAAAAATCAAACGTTGTTTGATCCACAAGCCTATTTAAATCCTGGACAAACAGCAATCGAGGTTGCTGCAATTGCAAAAATGCGAGAGTTTGGTTCAAGTGGAAAAGCATAATATGACATGAGAAGCAGGAAAAGGTAACCTTGACAATGAGTTGTCGATGTTACCTTTTTTGCATTTATAATAGATGATCAACCTGTTCGTTAGAAAAATGTTAGAATAGTAAGGTGAAAAGTGGAGGAGTTGAGTCAATGGAACTGAAACAGTATACAAGTGACGATTTTATGCTTTATTACGCGTTAACGCAACATGAATCTGTCATGCGCTATATTACAGGTAATGCCTTAAATGAGGATGAGACAGCACGTAAGTTTGACAAAGTCATGAGATACAACGAAAACAATCGAACAACAGGGCATTACCGTGTCTATTTTGAGGGGAAATATATCGGGTATGGAAAAATCACTATATCGAATAAAGAGATTGAAGTAGGTTATATGCTGTTACCAGCATACACTGGCCGTGGTCTTGGCAAAAAATTGTTAGCGAAATTAATTGATTATGCGAAGAAAGAAGATACGGTGTATGTCATATTTGCGATTATTCAATCTGAAAATGATATATCGCGAAACTTATTAAAGTCGTTTGGTTTTCAAACGGTCGCAGTGTATGAAGAAAATGGTACGCGGTGTGAACGTTTAGAATTAGCTAATTGATTGAAAACGTAGAAAAGGCATCAAACTCGATGAGGAGCTTGATGCCTTTTTGTAGCTTTATTTATAAACTTTAACGTTTACTGTACGGCGTCCCCAGTTATAACATGCGTTTACTGAGTTCATATGAACATCTATTTTTTTGCCACGAATAGCGCCGCCGGTATCGCCTGCAATTGCTTCACCGTAACCTGGCACATAAACTTTACTTCCAAGTTTAATTACTTTTGGATCAACAGCAATTACTTTTGATTTTTTTCTTAAGTCAATTCCAGTCGCAGTATAATTGCTCATACCTCGTTGTGCGCGACTGTATGCAGATGAACTAACGCGGACCGTTTTAAGAACTTTCTTAGCAGGTGCTTTTTTCTTAACAACTTTTTTCTTAGCAGGTGCTTTTTTAACTGCCTTTTTCTTAGTCGTTGTTTTTTTAGCTGCTGATTTCTTAGCAGGTAGTGTCAATACTTGACCTACGCGAATAGTATTAGCGTTTTTAATTTTATTTTTCTTTTGTAATTCAGATGCATTCACATTATGACGTTTAGCAATAAGGCTGAGTGTATCGCCACTCTTTACTTTAACGCTAGCTGCATTTACTGAAGTTGTTGGTAATAAGCCAGAAATAGCAATAGCTCCAATTAATAAGCCACTAATTATATTTTTCTTTAATCGATTATTTTTGGTTTGCAATTTAAGCGACCACCCTTTTACGTATTGAATAACTATTAATAATTATAACCACAAAAGAGTATTACTATGTTACAAACATGTAACGATTAAATAATAATATGAAGTCAAGCTCATTTTTCCGACTGATAATCAGTGTTTTGTGTGAGATCAACATCTTTTAATGGAATGATATGAGTTTTATTTTTGAATTTGAATGAAAGGTAAAGAATAATAAAAATTGGCAAAGCAGCATAGCTAATGAGCACTTCATCCCATTTGAAATTAAGAACTGATTGATAGTTTTGACCGATGATAACTAATAAACAAAGTGCAAGTGCAATGATGGAACCAATCGGGAACCAAGGTGCTTTGTATTTAAGCAGTGAGAGGTCTTTGTTTTGTTTAACATAGGCACGTCGGAAGCGATAATGGCTAATAGCGATGCCTGCCCATGCTATAAAACCTGTCAATCCACTGGCGTTAACGAGCCACAAATAAGCGTTAGGGCTGACGAATGAAAGGCTATAAACTGCGAAAGTCGCAACAAAGCAAATGATTAACGCGACGAATGGAATACCAAAACGATTTGTGCGTTGGAAAATTTTGCCAGCAGCACCGTCATGTCCCATTGAAAATAACATACGAGAAGCTGCAAATAAGACAGAGCTTCCAGAAGAAAGGATAGACGTTAAGATTATTGCATTCATGATAGAAGCGACGAAAGCTAAGCCAGCTCGTTCGAATACTAAAGTGAAGGGGCTAGTTGTAATATCGCTCCCACCCATTAGAGCAGGGCTTGTATACGGGATAATAAGGCCGATTACTAATATTGTTAAGATATAAAACAATAAGATGCGCCAAAACACTTGTTTAATAGCCTTAGGAATACTTTTTTCGGGTGTTGCGCTTTCACCAGCCATGATTCCAACGGATTCACTACCTTGAAAAGAAAATCCGGCAATGAGGAAAATGCCTAAGAAAGCCAAAAAGCCACCGTTAAAAGGCGCGTTTCCTGTTGTGAAATTTTTAGTTCCAATAAATTCTCCACCAAGAATACCGAAAATAGTTAGAACGCCAATAATCAGAAATAAGATGATTGTAATTACCTTGATTAAAGCAAACCAAAATTCACTTTCGCCATAAAATTTTACTGAGAAGGCGTTGAGTGTGAATATTAAAGCAAAGAAGAGTAAACCCCAGAGTAGTAATGAAGTGTGCGGGAACCAATAACGCATGACGAGGGCAGCCGTCGAGATATCAACAGCGATTGTGATGATGCCGTTCAACCAATAGTTCCAACCAACGGCAAATCCAAAGGCTGGGTCGACAAAACGATTACCGTAGGTGGCAAATGATCCCGATACAGGGAGGTAAGTTGCCATTTCACCAACGCCTGTCATTAAAAAATATACCATCGCGCCGATTAAGACGTAGGCAAGCAAAGCGCCGCCTGGACCCGCTTGAGATATTGCTAGTCCGCTGGACATGAATAAACCGGTTCCGATTGCACCACCAATGGCGATCATTGAAATATGTCTTGTTTTTAATTTACGTTTTACTTTTACATTTTTTTCCATGTGTACATCACCCATTTCCAATTATAGCCATTCGAAAATAAAACATTTTGCTTTATCACGCTATCAGACTAAAGTGTTTTTGATAATCCTATTAAACACCATAAAATGAAAAGTGTCAATGGCTTATGAGAATAAGTACAATTCTCGTGTTAAGAAGCGATATCATTTATAATAAAAGTAACAAGGATAAAGGGGAGACATCATGACTAAAATTATATTTGTTCGACATGCTGAAAAGGAAAAAAATATTGAGGTTGCTGATCGAGAGCGTCCGCTCACAGCTGCGGGGATTTTAGCAAGTGAGGCTTTGGTTCAGCAGTTAGAGGCTTACTGTTTTGATCGTATTTTTAGCAGTCCGTTTAAACGAGCGATGGATACTGTCGAGCCGTTAGCGAAAGCGAATAAACTTAATGTAGAGGAAGTTATAGCTTTGCAAGAGCGTTTGGTTAAACGAGCAGGAATAGAAAAACCAGATGATTATGTTGCGCGCCAATGGGAAGATTTTAATTACAAATTAGCTGGTGGTGAAAGTTTGAATGAAGTTCAAAAACGATTAATTGATACGATTGAACAATTAGTCATTGCCTTCCCAACAGAAACAGTATTAATTGGAACACATGGCACAGCATTAGCAACAATTTTAAATTATTATGATGAAACATTCGGTATCGAACAATATAAGAAATTGAAACCTAAGATGCCTTACGCTGTAGAAATGATCTTTCAAGGAAAGAAATTAATAACAACCAACGTGTTAAAATTAAGTTAAGGGGTGATGATTATGGTAGCTAAAAATATATTTAGTCGCTTATTTGATCAAGAATCTGCAAAGGTTGAAAAACAATTACAGCAAAAACTAATCATTACAATGGTAGGAGATGTGAATGCGGGGAAATCTTCAACCATTAACCGCATCTTAAATCAAGAGGTTGCTGAGGTGGGTGCTAGCCCGGGTAAAACGACGAGTATTTCCGAGTACGACTATGGTGATGGTGTAGTATTGGCAGATACGCCAGGGTTAAATGATATCGTGACAAATAATTCGGCCGTAACGCAGGCGTTTTACCAATCGTCAGATATGATATTGTTTTTCTTGAATGCTGCTGGTACTGTTTTCTCGGAAGTAGAAGACAAGGCTTTAAAAATAGTAGCTGCTGAAAATCCTAATATTATTATTGTGTTAAATAAAATAGATGCTTCTGATGATGTGCCCACACAAATCGCCTTCATTAAAGAAAAAACAAATAATAGTTATCCGGTTATTCCTGTAAGCTCACGTACAGGTGAAAATATCGATCAACTGGAAACTGAGATGCTTAATCTAGCAACTGAAAATAAAAAGGATTTGGTGTTGGCAAAAAAGTTCAAAAGTAGGTCATCTGTCGCGAACAAATGGATTGTAGCGGCAAGTGCATCAGCTGGAGGTGTGGGTGTAACGCCTATTCCTTTTGCCGATTCGTTAGCTTTGTCAGCCTTACAGATTAGTCTCGTGCTTAAGTTGGCCAATTTGTATGAATACTCAATTACTAAAAAAAATCTGCAAGAAATGATGCTTCCTTTAATTACGACCACAGTTGGACGAACCTTAGCGGGATCAATAGCGAAAATTGTTCCAGGTGTAGGTACGTTAGTGGGTGGCGCAATAAATGGGGGTGTAGCTGCTAGTATTACGGCAGCGATTGGGTATTCATTTAAAACCATTTTTGAAAAAGAGTGGAAACTTGATGCAAGCACTATTCAATCCGTTTTTTATGATTTTCTAAAGAAAGAAAAAAAGATTAAAAAGTAATGTGTGTTATATCTGTACTAGTCTAACGGAATATGAAAATATAACAGAAAGTTAACTAAACTGTAACAGTTTTACTGTTTTTCCTAATGTAATCAAGCTTTTTTTATTGTATAATGGTGATGTAGTCATTCGTTAGAATAAATATAAAAACTGTATCATATCTATTGTGGATATAATTAGTACAATAAAATGAAAAGGTGATGATTGTTATGACAAAGGAAATAAAACCCGTATCGACAGGCGCAGATCTTTTTGTAGATACATTAATCAATAATAAAGTGGATTATGTTTTTGGTATTCCAGGAGCTAAAATCGATAAAGCGTTTGATGTTTTAGCTGAACGAGGACCAGAGGTTATTGTTTGTCGCCATGAACAAAATGCAACGTTGATTGCACAAGGCGTGGGGCGTATTACAGGGAAACCAGGCGTTGTATTAGTAACGTCGGGCCCAGGTGTTACAAATTTGGCAACAGGATTAGTAACGGCGAACGCTGAAAGTGATCCTGTTTTAGCAGTCGGAGGTAATGTAACCCGTAAAGATAGCTTGAAACGCACGCACCAATCAATGGACAATGCTGGTTTTATGAAACATGTTACAAAATCAAGCGTTGAAGTTTTAGACGCTGAAGCCATTCCTGAAGCGATGACAAATGCTTACCGTGAAGCAATGATGGGCCGTCCTGGCGCAACGTTTGTTAGTATTCCGCAAGATGTTATTAGTGCCAAGGATGTTCACGCGGCAGCTATTCCAGCGGTATCCGCACCACACTTAGGTTCTGCATCAAAAAAAGATGTTGAAAAATTAGTTGAGCGTTTAAGCGAAGCTAAATTACCAGTCTTTTTATTAGGAATGCGTGCAAGTTCTGTTGAAGCAACCGCAGCTATTCGTGATTTTTTAACAAAACACCCTATGCCAGTTGTTGAAACATTCCAAGGTTCAGGAATTATTTCACGAAAATTAGAAAATAATTTTTATGGTCGTGTAGGTCTCTTCCGTAACCAACCAGGCGATGTTTTACTGAACAAAGCAGATTTGGTTATCACGATTGGATATGACCCCATCGAATATGATCCGATTACTTGGAATCCTGATAATGATAGTACAATTATTCATCTTGATACTGTTCCAGCTGATATCGATCACAATTATCAACCTGTTACAGAACTTGTTGGTGATATCACAGAAACACTTGAATTAGTGACAGAAAAATTAAGTCGTTTAAACTTCGGTGAAGAAGCACAAGCGATTTTGAAAAATGTCCGAGACATGCAAAATAACCGCCCAATTAAAGCACCTGCACTTGAGGATCAAACACGAGTTCACCCAGTGACATTAGTAAATACACTTCAAAAAATGATCACTGATGATATGACAGTCACCGTGGATGTTGGTTCTATCTATATCTATATGGCGCGTTTATTCCGCAGTTATGAACCACGTCGTTTATTATTCTCTAACGGGATGCAAACTCTTGGTGTCGCATTGCCTTGGGGTATTGCAGCGTCACTCGTTCGTCCGACTGAAAAGGTTATCTCAATGTCGGGGGATGGCGGCTTCCTCTTTTCAGGTCAAGAGCTTGAAACAGCTGTTCGTCTAAAATCGAATCTTGTTCACTTAGTTTGGAATGATGGAACATACGATATGGTTGCTTTCCAACAACAAAAAAAATATGGTAAAGATGCTGCCGTTAAATTAGGACCAGTCGACTTCGCTATGTATGCAGAATCAATGGGCGCAAAAGGCTTACGTGTGGATAAAGTTTCTGATTTAGAAGCGGTATTAGCAGAAGCATTAGCAACAGAAGGCCCTGTTGTTGTAGATATTCCGGTCGATTACCGTGACAACATCAAATTAGCAAATATTGTCATGATGGATACAATGAACTAGAAAGAAGGTTGTGGAAATGTCTGAAACAAAAGCGAACCATTTATTTCAACACTCGACAATGGGTGCATTAGTTGGCGCTCAATTTGCTGGCTCAATCACATTTTCAGAGTTGTTGAAACAAGGTGATATTGGAATTGGTACATTACATGATTTTGATGGGGAATTAATCGTTATTGACGGGAAACCGTATCAAATTAAATCTGATGGTCAAGCCTATCTCAAAACACCAGAAGAAACAACGCCCTATGCGACAGTGTCTCACTTTCAACCGAAATTAAGTTTTGAAGTAACGGGTGGTAAAACACGTCAAGAAATCGAAGCGAAAATACGTGAGTATGAAACAATCAGCCCGAATATCTTCTTTGCTGTAAAATTAACCGGTGTGTTTCGTTCAGTCGATACACGCGTTGTTCCTAAACAAACGCGACCTTATCAACCGCTTGTTGAAGCTGTAAAAAAACAACCCGTTTTTCATTTTGAAGAAGTAAAAGGGACTGTATTAGGTTTTTGGACGCCGACCTATTTTCAAGGTATCGGTGTTGCAGGCTATCATCTTCATTTTATTAATGAAGACCGTACAGCAGGAGGACATGTATTTGCTTATGACATGTTAGAGGGTACAGTCGAAATTGCACCACAAACCGATTTTCATCTCCAAGTACCCAATACAAAAGAATATTACGAAGCCGATTTAAATAACCCCAATATGGTGGCTCAAATTGAAGAAGCTGAAAACTAACGATTAGCGTTAAAAATTATAAGACAATCTTTTGATTAAATATTTATCAAAAGATTGTTTTTTTTGTTTGAAAATAGAGGGAAGTTTCATCATTTTTTATTTCACAAAGATGAGCGGGCTGTTTTTTTAATGTACGTTATGAGCGTTTTATCATTGGGAACAAGTTGTGTTTTCTTTTTGTAGGTTAACGGAATTTAAACCGCTTTATGCAGGGTTAATATTTAAATTAAGCGTTTTTTTTGGTATGATGTGATTGAGGAGGTGAGTAAAATGGAAGAAGTACAGCTAATCGATCCGATAGAAACGAAGCGCTTGCTTTTAATTCCCTATTACAGAGAATATGTTGAAGCAACAATAGAGGGGCATGCTGCATTAGAAAAGCGCTGTGGTTATAAAGTTGCTGAAGAGTGGCCGGGGATTGATTTTTTCTTTTACTTACCATTCGCTTTAGAACAGATGCGTGATAATCCGATGGATGCTCAATGGACACGTTTAATTGTCTTAAAAGAAACAGGCGAAGTTATTGGTGAAATTGGGGGACAAGGGACACCAACTGAAACAAAAGAAGTCGAATTGGGTTATTCGATTGTCCCTCGCTGCCAAAATAAGGGCTATATGACCGAAGCGATTGAAGCGATGATACGTTGGTTTATCTCAGAAAAAATGACACGTATTACAGCGAAGTGTTTTACATACAACCTTGCATCCAAACATGTGTTACAAAAAAGCGGTTTTGAGTTAGATTATTGCGACAAAGATATTATTTATTGGTACTACCCATTGCCAGAGGACGTCGTATGAC